>CAZVUW010000024.1:0-14895 GCA_964629825.1 uncultured Actinomycetota bacterium | reverse complement strand
GGAGGGCGTGCTCGGACGGCTCGACCCGACGCTGCTGCCCAACGGCACCCACACGCTGGAGCTGCGGGTGGCCGACCGCGGGGGCAACGTCTCCACCGCGCGCGTCGGCGTCCTGGTGGACACGGAGATGGCGGTCGGGACCTTCACCCTGTCCTTCACCGACCTGACCGTGCCGATGGCGGGCCTGCCGCTGTCGGTCCAGCGCATCTACGACACGCGCGACAAGCGCATCGGCGAGTTCGGCCACGGCTGGCGGCTCGCCCTGACCGGCATGCGCCTGTCCACCTCCGGGGTTCAGGGGCTCGGCTGGGAGGTGGCCCGCGGCGGGTTGTCGTCGCAGCTCTACCCGAGCACCCCGCACACCGTGACGCTGACGCTGCCGGACGGCTCCACCGAGATCTTCGACCTTCAGGCGTCACCCTCGGTCAGCTCGTTCGTGCCGTTCCTCTACACCAATCTGTCCTACGTCCCGCGACAGGGAACGCGCGGACGGCTCGCCGTCTCCGGGAACACGACGGTCATGGTCCTGGGCACCCAGCCCGGCGAGGTCGAGCTCGTCGACGACACCACCTTCACGCCCTTCGACCCGCAGCGCTTCACCTACACGGCGCCGGACGGCACAGTCATCGAGCTGCGTCGGGATGGGACCGTCGATCGGATCCGGGACACCAACGGCAACACCATCACGATCTCTGCGACGGGCATCACCCACTCCGGGGGCCGGTCGGTGACCTTCGAGCGCGACACCCTCAACCGGATCACCGCCGTCGTCGCTCCCGATGGGAAGCGCCAGACCTACACCTACGACGCGGACGGCAATCTCGTCTCGCACACCGACGCGGCGAGCAACCGCACGACCTACCGCTACGCCCCGGGCCACAACCTGCTCGAGGTCGTGGACCCGCTCGGGCGCGTCGTCGACCGGCGCGAGTACGACTCCGACGGCAGGCTCATCGCGGTGACCGGCCCCGATGGCGCTCGGATCGCCTTCGAGCACGACCTGGCAGCCCGGCGCGAGGTCATCACCGACGCCAACGGCAGCCCCACGGTCGTGGCCTATGACACCAACGGCCGGGTCACCTCCGTCACCGACGCCCTCGGCGGCGTCACGGCGCACACCTACGACGCGGCCGGCAACCAGCTGACAACCACCGACCCGATCGGCAGGACGACCACCCGCACGTTCGACTCCCGCGGCAACAAGCTGTCCGAGACCAACCACGCCGGCGAGAAGACGGAGTGGACCTACGACTCGGCCGGGCGCGTCACCGCGGTCAAGCGGCCGGATGGCACCGAGACCTTCACCTACGACAGCCGCGGCAACCTGCTCCGCCACGTGGCCGCGGACGGCTCGGAGCAGACGCTGGCCTACGACGGCAAGGGGAACCTGACCGCGATCACCCTGCCCGACGGCGGCAGGGTCCGGATGGAGTACGACGCGAACGGGCGTCTGATCGCCGAGACCCTGCCGGACGGCAGCGTGACACGGACCCGCTACGACGCCGCGGGGGCGATCGTGTCCCTCACGGCGCCGGACGGCTCGACCACCACCTTCGAGAACGACGCCGCGGGGCTGCCGACGGCCGTGATCCTGCCGAACGGCGAGCGCTCCTCGGTCACCTACACCCCCGGCGGGGCGGTCACGGCTGTGGTGGACGCGGCCGGGCGCCGCAGCGAGCAGGAGGTCGACGCTCTCGGCCGCACGCTGTCGACCAAAGATCCCGCCGGCGGTGTCACGCGCTACACCTACACGCCCACCGGCCAGCTGAAGTCGATGACCGACCCCTCCGGGGCCGTCACCGAGATCGTCTACGACGCGCTCGACCGCCCGGTCGAAGCCCACGGCCCGGACGGCACCGTGAGGATCACGCGCTACGACGCCGCCGGCCAGATCATCGGCCAGCGGGTCTCCGGCCTCGGCGAGTCCACCTTCACCTACGACGGCGCCGGGCGGATCAAGACCGAGACGGACCCGACCGGCCGGACCCTCACCTACGGCTACGACACCGCCGGGAACCTGACGACCGTCACCGACGGGACGGGCAGCACGATCGAGACGATCTACGACTCGGTCCGTCGGCCCGTGCGCGTCAACCTGCCCGACGGCACCCACACCGAGACGGCCTACGACGCCATGGGTCGCGTCACGTCCGTGCGAGACGCCGCGGGGCGGCTCACCAGGTACTCCTACGACGAGCTCGGCAACGTCGTCCGGGTCGAGGACCCCGCCGGTGGCGTCACCACGGCCACCTACGACGGTGGCGGCCGGCTGACGTCCGTCACCGATGCGATCGGCCAGACGACGCGGATGTACCACGACGCCAAGGGCCGGCTGGAGCGCACGATCTCACCGAGCGGAGCCGTCGAGACCGTCGGCTACGACGCTCTCGGCAACCCCACCACCTCGACCGACGCCAACGGCGTCACCACCACCACGACCTTCGACGCCCTCGGGCGGCCACGGACGATCGCCCACGGCGACGGGACCAGCACGACCCTGACCTACACCACTGGCGGCCAGGTCGCCTCGGTCACAGACGCGCAGGGTCGCACCACCTATTCGTACAACCCGGCGGGAGTGCTGACCGGCGTCACCGCGCCCGACGGCGCCTCGATGGCCTACGCCTACGACGCGCAGGGCCGGCTGAGCTCGGCGACCGCCCGCACCCCGGACGGCACCCAGCGCCGCACCGACTACGCGTGGGACGCCGCGGGGCGCCTGGCCGGGGTGACCGATGCCGCCGGACGCACCACCAGCTACTCCTACGACGTGGCCGGGCGGGTGTCCCAGATCGGCCTGCCGAACGGCACGACCACGACGATCGGCTACGACGCCGCCGACCGCGCGACCAGCATCGAGCACCGCCGCGCGGCCGAGCTCCTCGCCTCCTACACCTACGAGCGCAACGCCTACGGCGACGTGACGCGGCTCCGCGAGGACTCCGGAGCAGTGTCGGAGTTCGGCTACGACGTCCTGCGGCGCCTGACCTCGGAGGTCCATCGCGACGGTGGCGGGACCACCCTGGCTCAGCTCGCCTACACCTTCGACGCAGTCGGCAACCGCCTGTCCATGACCAGCGGCGGCACGACGACCGAGTACACCTACGCACCCGGGGACCGGCTCGTCCGCGCCGGCGCGGCCACGGCCACCTACGACGCCGCCGGCAACCAGCTGTCCTGGTCGGCACCGGGCGGCTCGAGCTTCTACGGCTACGACTCCCGCGGCCGCATGACGTCGGCGACCACGGGCGGGGTGACCACCACCTACGGCTACGACCCGCAGGGCAACCGCAACCGGGTCGGCGCGACGCGGATGCTCGTCGACCCGCTGGCCGTCACCGGGCTGCCCGAGGTCGTCGCCGAGTACGACGCCTCCGGCGCCGCCAACACGTGGTCGGTGTTCGGGCACGGCCTGCTCACGCAGGAGCGCGCTGGCGTCCTGTCCTTCGTCCACGGCGACGCGGACGGCAGCACCCGCCTGGTCACCGACAGCGATGGCCAGCTCGCGGCGGCGCTGCGCTACCTCGCGTTCGGCCAGGAGCTGTCGGGTTCGGCCGCGCCGGTCACCCACCTCTACCACGGGCAGCGGCTTGACCCGGAGACGGGCCTGTATCACATGCGCGCCCGCCAGTACCAGCCGGCGACCGGGCGGTTCCTGGCCGTCGACCCGTTCGACGGCCTGGTCAGTGACCCGGTCACGCGCCACCCGTATCAGTTCGCGCGCAACAACACCCTGACCTACGCCGACCCGACCGGTCTGTTAACCACCGCCGAGAAGCTGTCGGTGCTGAAGATCCAGGCGGGGCTGGGCGCCGCGCTCGGCGGTCTGGTCGGGTTCGCCGGTGGCATCAGCGACCCAAACGACGGGCCGGTCTACGGCGGCATCAAGGGCTTCCTGCAGGGGGCGCTGTTCGGGGCGGTCAGCGGCGCGGTCGGCGCGTTCGCCGGCCTGGGCGCGGCCGGCTTGGTGGCGGCCCGTTACACGCAGGCCTTCGGCGTCACCTACATGCGCCAGCTCGCCACCAACGGCGGCCTGCACATGCTGACGTCGATCGCGTCCAACGTGACCGGCACCATCGCCGAGCTGGCGGTCGGCGCGATCAAGGACGGCCTGCCGAGCTGGGGCTTCGTGACGGGCAGCCTGCTGCTGTCGCTCGGCATGGGCATGATCGGCGGCAACCCGAAGCTGGCGCGGCAGTTCTACGAGGCGGTGGAGCGCGCCGCGGTTCCTGCCCTCCAGGCCGCGCGTGCGGCAACCGGGAGTCTGCGAGACGTCCGCAAGATCGGGCAGACGATCGACATGCTGCGGCGCGCCACGCAGAGCGAGATGACGACCAACCAGGGCATCTTCTACTACCTGGGCACGTGGCTCGGGAACGAGCACGCCGAGGCGATCATCCGCGGGGCGTTGAAGTCCCTGCCCGACCGGATCATCCAGGCCAGCCTGGACGACCTGATGAACACGACCAAGCAGCTGACCCTCAAGATCTTCGGGCTGATCCCGACCGCGGCCTCGGGCCCGCCCGACCACAACCGCTGAGCACGGGTCACTCCGAGGTGGCCGTTCGCCGGCTCGCGGCGTAGGCGACCGGGCGGAGCCGGTTGACGAAGCCGATCGGCTCCAGCTCCGGCGAGCTGTTCAGCAGCTCGAAGCGCAGCGCCTCGGAGTCGCCAGCCGGCAGTCGTCGCTCCAGCGTGACGCGGGCGAAGGGGCGCCAGCGCCCGAAGAGGCGGGCTACGCAGAGGTCGAAGACCGCTCGGCCGTTCCCCACGACCCGGTCGACGTTGTCGAGCTGAAGCGGCCGCTCGGTGGGCTCACCGGCGAAGCGCGCGCCGAGGAGCACGCGCCGGCCGTTGCAGCGGAACGTGGTCAGGCTCGTCAGCATCCGCCGGTCGAGTCCCAAGGTCGGCGCGAGCACGTGCCGACCCACCGGCCACGGCCACGCGCTGCTCAGCAGCACGTCCTGATGGCGGCCCGGACCGAACGCGTCAGGGACGCGCACCGACAGGCCGTAGACGTCTGGCATTCGCGCGGGCAGTCCGGCGGCCTTGGACAGGCGCACGAGCACGACTCGGGCTGAGGTCGGGAACGGCACCAGGTCCTCGCCGAGCGGCGACAGGCGGCCCACATAGCTCTGCCCGCGCGGGTGGAACGCGCGCCCGCGCCGCAGCCGCGCCAGGGCGGTGAAGAGCAGGCTGAGCGCCGCGGCGAGCGGTCGGGGCGGGGGCTGGTGTGCGCTGCGTGCCATACGCCCGAGGCTGCCCAGTGCGCCGCCGGCGCATCCGTTTGCGCGGCGGGCCGGGCATGTGCACGATCGCAACCGCGGGCGCAGACCCAGGTCCGTGACGCGCCGAACATCCCGGGAGGGAGCTTGCTGCCTGATCGAGTCTCCGCTGTCGAGTCCGCCCTCGACAAGCTGCTGGCCGAGCTACGTCCCGCCGAACGACGGCTGGCCCCCGACGAGCCAATCGCCGCCGGAACCGGGCTGACCGCCCGCGCGGCGGTGGACCTGTTCGAGGATCAGGTCCGCTCGCGCGTCCTCGACGTGGTGGCGCGGGAGCTGAAGGCCCGCGGCGAGGGCTACTACACGATCTCCTCGGCCGGGCACGAGGCGAACGCGATCGTCGGCGCGCTGCTGCGGCCGACCGACCCGTGCTTCCTCCACTACCGCTCGGGCGGCCTGGTGATGGCGCGTGCGCGCCAGCTCGGCAGCGACCCCATCTACGACACGCTCCTGAGCTTCTGCGCGTCGGCCGAGGACCCGGTCTCGGGCGGTCGCCACAAGGTGTGGGGCTCGGTCGAGGGCTGGATCCCCCCGCAGACGTCCACCATCGCCTCGCACCTGCCCAAGGCGACCGGCGCGGCCTTCGCGATCGGGCGCGCGCCGCGCATCGGCGCGGCGCTGCCGGTCCCGACGGACAGCATCGTCCTGTGCAGCTTCGGTGACGCCTCCGCCAACCACGCCACCGCGCTGGCGGGCATCAACAGCGCCCGCTGGGCCCGCCGCCAGGGGCTGCCGACCCCGATCGTCTTCCTGTGCGAGGACAACGGCATCGGCATCTCGGTGAAGACGCCCCGGCGCTGGATCGCCGACTCGTTCGGAAGCCTGCCGGGCCTGCACTACGTCCGCGCCACCGGCGAGATCGACGAGATGTGGGACGCCGTCGCCGGCGCGATCGAGCGCTGCCGCGAGCACCGCGCCCCGGTGTTCGTGCATCTGGAGACCGTTCGCCTGTGGGGCCACGCCGGCAGCGACGTCGAGGCCGCGTACCGCGACCGCGCGGAGATCGAAGCAGCCGAGGCCGCCGACCCGATCCTGCGCAGCGCCCGGCGCATCGTCGAGACCGGCGCGGCGACGCCCGAGGAGCTGCGCGCCATCGTCGAGGAGACCCGGGCGCGCACGCGCGAGCTGGCACCCAAGGCGGCGGCCACCGCGCGCCTGTCGACCGTCGAGGAGATCGTCAAGCCGCTCGGGCAGCTGCGCCCGCAGAAGGCCAGGGTCGAGGCCGCGGGCCGGCCGCTCAGCGACGAGCAGCGCCGCTCCGTGTTCGGCAGCGAGCTCCCCGAGCGGGCGCGGGCGGTGCCCCGCCGGACGCTGGCCGCGCACATCAACTCGGCGCTCAAGGACGAGATGGCACGGCGGCCGGAGATGCTGATCTTCGGCGAGGACGTCGCGCGCAAGGGCGGCGTCTACCACGTGACCGCTGGCCTGCTCGACGCCTTCGGACCCCACCGCGTGTTCGACACGCTGCTGGACGAGACCACCATCCTCGGCGTGGCCCAGGGCACCGCCCTGCTCGGCGCGCTGCCCGTGCCCGAGATCCAGTACCTCGCCTACATCCACAACGCGCTCGACCAGCTGCGCGGCGAGGCCTGCTCCACCTCGTTCTTCTCGAACGGGGCCTACCGCAACCCGATGGTGGTGCGCATCGCCGGGCTCGCCTACCAGAAGGGCTTCGGCGGGCACTTCCACAACGACAACTCCATCGGCGCGCTGCGCGCCATCCCCGGCCTGATCCTGGCGGTGCCCTCGCGGGGTGACGACGCGGCTCGGATGCTGCGCGGCTGCCTGGCGCTGGCCGCCGCGGAGGGCCGCGTGGTCACATTCCTGGAGCCGATCGCGCTGTACCACGAGAAGGACCTCTATGAGCCCGGCGACGGCGCCTGGCTGACCGACTACCCGCCGCCGGAGGAGCTGCTGCTGCCCGGCGAGGTCCGCGTCTACGGTGAGGACGCCAGGGACGTCCTTCTGGTGACCTACGGCAACGGGGTCAGGATGTCGCTGCGCGCCGCGCGACGCCTGGCCGAGCGGGGCCTCGGAGTGCGCGTGCTGGACCTGCGCTGGCTCAACCCGCTGCCGCACGACGCCATCCGCGAGCACGCGGCGGCCTGCCGCTGGACGGTGGTGGTGGACGAGTGCCGTGCCACCGGCGGGGGCATCGCGGACGCGGTGATCGCCGACCTGGCGGAGAAGGGCGTCTCGACGCCGGTGAGGTCGGTCCGCGCGGTCGACACCTACGTGCCGCTCGGCCCCGCCGCGGACGTCGTGCTCGTCTCGGAGGATGACATCGTCGCCGCCGTAGAGGACGTGCGGCCGCGCCGGCTGCTGCGCCGCTGAGGTCTCCGCCGGGTCGACGCTAGGTCAGGACGGGCCCTCGCCGAGCAGTGCGCGGGCGCGTCGCTCGACCCCGGCCATGCCGAAGCGCTGCGCGTCTTCCAGGCAGCGCCGGGCCAGCTCCTGGCTGCGCTCGCGGTCGCCCGGCGCGCCGCGCTCCGCGAGGGTGGTCGCCAGATCGCAGCGCGCGAAGGTGCCCCAGCCGCCCGCGCCCATGCGGTCGCACTGCTCGATGGCGGCCAGCAGGTGCCGCTCGGCGGTGTCGTGCTCGCCCAGGGTCGCGGCCAGCATGCCCAAGGCCGCGTCCACCGGGCCCAGCGACCCGTTCCCGCCCCAGGTGTTGCGGCCCGAGTAGGGCTCGAGCAGCCGGTATAGCTGCCCGGCCGCCTGCCGGTGGCCCAGGCCCCGCGCGATCGCCGCGAGCATCACCATCTGCTCGAACCACAGCAGGTCGCGCGGGATGGCGGCGAAGTCGTCACCGGCCAGCTGCTCCAGGAGGGGACGCGCCTCGTCGGCACGTCCGGCCTCGCACAGGGCGAGGCCACGGGTGATCTGCACCGGCCACATCGGCGGCGGGTAGTTCGACGTGTCGAGGTCGGCGAGCTCGTGCAACCGGCCCTGGTGGTGGCGGATCAGGTGCAGCTGCCCCGCGAACAGCGAGGCGATGACCGGCTCGGCCATGCCCGCGTCGCGGCTGCGGGCGTAGGCGGCCTCGGCCAGGCCCTCGGCCTCGTCGCCGTAACCCCTGAACAGCACCTGTGCGGCGCGCAGGCGCAGAGCCCACCAGGCGAAGAAGGGCTGGCGCAGCTCGTCGGCCAGGCGCTCGACCTCTCCGAGCGCAGCCTCGGCGCCGTCGATGTCACCGGCCTCGACCAGGCTCGTGTACAGGAGCATGTTGCCGAGGAAGGCCGTCTCCGGCTTCTCGAGCTGGCCGGCGAGTGCGACGACCTCGCGCGCCACCCGCAGCCCCTCCTCGGGTGCGTCGGGGCCGGCGATCACCATGTGCTGGCTGCCGAGCACCCTGGCCAGCACCTCGGGGTCGCCGACGCGCCGGGCCATGGCGACCGCCTGGTGGCTCAGATCGAGCCGGTGCGCGTGGCCGTGCTTGGACAGCAGCCCGGTGGACAGCCCGGCCAGCAGACCGGCCCGCTCGGCGCTGTCACCGGGTCCGAGGCGCTCCAGCGCCTCCTCCATCAGGTCGAGCACCTCGGGGTCGATCATGGCGCCGACCACGCCGAGGTGGACGAAGAGCAGCGCCGCCTGGGCCAGGCGCTCCGCGTCTCCGAGGTTGCGGGCGATGTCGGCGGCGGAGAAGAGCACCGGCCGGTAGCTCTCGTCGCCGGCGCACTCGAGGTTCTCGCCCAGCGCCATGAGCAGGTCGCAGCGCAGCCGCGGGTCGTGCTGCGGGCTCAGCTCGAGCGCCTTGAGGGCGCGCTCGTAGTACTCGGCGGCGCGCTCGAACGCGAGGCTGTCGGCGGCCTGCCGCCCGGCCTGGCGGGCGTAGTCGACGGCCCGCTCGACTTCGCCGAGGGGGGCGGCCTCCGCGAAGTGGCGGGCCAGCTCGCCGAGGCGCTGGTCGCGGTCCGGCCGTGCCTCCAGCGCGAGCCCGACCGCGCGGTGCAGCCAGCGGCGGCGGGTGGTCGCCATGCCGTCATAGATGGCCGACAGCACCAGCGCGTGCGCGAATCGGAAGCGGCCGGGCCGCTCGTCGACGGGCGCGATCAGGCGCGCCATCTCGGCCGCCTCGAGGGCGGAGACGACCTCCGGCAGCGGCACGCCGGCCGTGGCGGCGAGCAGGTCGATGTCGAACTCGTGACCGATGATGGCCGCGGCCGCGAGCACCTCCTGGGCGTCGTGGGGGAGCCGGCTGAGCCGCTGCCCGGTGATGTCGCGGACGCCCTCGGGGATCCCGAGCCCGCCGATGGAGTCCTGCGGTCCCCAGCGGCCGCCGCGCCGGACCAGGGCGCCGGTCTCGACCAGGTGGCGCAGCACCTCCTCGACGAAGAAGGCGTTGCCATCCGTCTCCGCGTGGAGGTTGAGGGCGAACTGGGTCGCCTCGCTGCCGAGCTCCTGCTCGGCCGCCGCGGCAACCATGGCGGTGACGCCGTCGGGGTCGAGGCCGCGCAGCGCCAGGCGCTGCCCGAAGCCCTCGCGACGGGCGTCGGTGAGGAGCTGGGTGAGGGGGTGCCCGGCGTCGATGTCGGTGTCGCGGTAGGTCGCGACGACGAGCAGCCGCATGGGCGCCTCCGACCGCAGCAGGTGCCGCAGCAGCAGCAGGGTCGGGTGGTCGGCCCAGTGAAGGTCGTCAAGCACCAGCAGCGTCGGGGTTGCCGCGGTCACCGCCGACATGAGGTCGACGACCGCCTCGAACAGCCGGTAGCGCTCGGTCTCCGGCTCGGCGCGCATGGGGGCCGCGACGCCCGGGACCCGCTCGGCGAGCGTCGGCACCAGGCGGCAGATCTCACCGCTCAGCGGGCTCAGGACCGAGCGCAGCTCCTCGACCGTGGAGCCGGACACGTAGTAGTGAAGGGCCTCCACGAACGGCTGGTAGGGGATGCCGACGTCGTGGTCCGAGCGCCCGAGCAGGACCAGTGCGCCGTCGCGGTGCGCCGCGGCGGCCAGCTCGCTGACCAGACGAGTCTTGCCGATGCCGGGCTCGCCGGCCACGAAGACCGCTCCACGGTCGCCGGTGATGGCCTCCTTCCAGGCGACCCGCAGCAGCTGGAGCTCGGACTCGCGGCCGACGAACGGGAGCCGATCCTCGGTGCGCAACGCCACCGGCAGCGGCAGCGAGCTCTCCTCGGTGCGCGCCTGCCAGGACACCTCGTAGGCGCTCACCGGCGCGCCAAGGCCCTTCAGCTCAAGCTGGCCGACGGGGGAGAAGACATCGCCGGCGCGGTCCCCGCAGAGCATCCGGACCAGCTCCGTCACCAGGATCTGCCCGCCGTGGGCGGCACCGCACAGGCGCGAGGCCTCGATCACGGGGGTCCCGAAGCAGTCGTCCTCCTCCCAGATCACCTCGCCGACGCTGACGCCGACCCGCAGCTCGAGCGGCGCCGGGCCGGTGCCCTTGCGGTTGAGCCGTTCGACTCCGCGCTGGATCGCCATGGCGGCGTTGGTGGCCTCCGAGGGCCCTGGAAAGGTGGCCATCGCGCCGTCGCCGAGCGTCTTGACCAGACGTCCGCTGTGCGCCGACACGGCATCGTTGACCAGGCGGTCGTGAGCGCGACGCAGCGTGTCGGCTGCCGTCTCGCCATAGCGAGTGCGCACCGACGTGGAGTCCACCATGTCGGTGAACAGCACCGTCGCCAGCGACGGACCCGACAGATCCCCCCCAACCGCCATCATCCGAGACTATCGAACATAGAGTGCCTTCCCCCATCTCGGGGATGTAACGCTTGTCAGAGGGGGAGCGAACGGCGCTGCGCAGCGAACAGCGCCAGCCCGCTCGGACCGGCCATCCACGTCAGCAGCAGCGCCAGCCGGGGCGAGCGGCCCTCCTCCAGCGCCGTGCGCCAGATCCAGCGCCCCACGAACAGGTCGAAGGCGACGAAGTGCGTCCAGCCCGCCAAAAAGCCCCGGGGTGTGGACAGCGCCGAGCGCCACGCCTCGGCCTGTGAGACATTCCGGTAGGTGCCTAGCACCGTGGAGATGTGGGCGATGTAGGCCCCGCTCAGCGCAAGCAGCGCCGCGTCGGACCAGCGCACGAGCCGTCTGGTGAAGCCGCTGCGTGGGGCGAGGATCATCGCTAGCCAGACCGGCGTCGCGGCGAGGTTGGTCGCGGAGAACAGCGTCTGCACTCGCGGCTGGTCCATGGGCCCTCCAGCAGCCTGCCCGCCCCGTGGGCACGCCCGGGGCGGGACCGCGAACCTAGCAGAGCCACGCCGCTCGGGGGAGGGGGATGCACAGGGCTTACATGTGGGGATGGGCCCTGCCGAGGCGAGGGCTCGCCCGGAGGCGACCGTCTGCTACCCGGCGGTCGTCTGCTCCGAGAAGTGACAGACCGCCTCGACGTTGTTGCCGTCGGGGTCGCGGACGAACGCCCCGTAGTAGGAGGGGTGGTACTCGGGCCACACCCGCGGCTCATGCAGGACCTCGGCGCCTGTGGCGACGGCGGCCCGGAAGAACTCGTCCACCTGGGCCCGGCTCGCGGCCGAGAAGGCGATGTGGCTCTCGCGGTTCTCCCCGCCGGTGGTCTGGCGCCCGAGCCAGAAGGTGGGCCGCCCCGACACGCCGTAGGCGATCCGGCCGTCGAGCTCGAAGACCCGTGCGGCGCCCAGCACGGGCAGGACGGCGTCGTAGAAGGCGAGGCTCGCCTTCAGGTCTGC
Source organism: uncultured Actinomycetota bacterium (assembly GCA_964629825.1). Taxonomy (GTDB): domain Bacteria; phylum Actinomycetota; class Nitriliruptoria; order Euzebyales; family Egibacteraceae; genus CAZVUW01. The sequence continues at coordinate 2,951 of CAZVUW010000024.1, read as the reverse complement.
GCACTGGATTGAGAGGTGATCGATCAGCACGGCCGGGAGTCTATTGGGCCGTTGCGCGCGGCGGGCCGGCCCGCCCGCGGCTCCTAGCGGACGATCTTGAGGTTGAACTGCGCCGTCCCCAGCGCGCCCATCACCCGCAGCCACAGCGGCAGCCACATCTCGACCCCGCGGGCGGTGGTGATGTCGCCGAGGTCGATGACGTCGGTGTGCCCCATGGCGTGCAGCAGCTCGGTGACCTGCTGCTTGGCCTCGGCGTCGTTGCCGGAGACGAAGACGGAGTGATCGCCCTCGGCGAGGCTTGCGGGGTTGATCATGAGCGCGGCCGTCAGGGTGTTCAGCGTCTTGACGACCTTGGCCTGCGGGAACGCAGCCTGGATCCGCTCGGCGAGGCTGTCGGTGTCCTTGACGAACAGCGTCGGTGGGAAGCCCTGGCTGAAGTCCAGCGGGTTGGACACGTCCATCAGCGTCTTGCCGCTCAGGTTGGCGGCACCAGCCGCTCCCAGCGCGTCGAGGGAGACCTGTCCCGTCGTCGCGTTGACCACCAGCTCAGCGGCAGCAGCGGCGTCCGAGAACGACGCGAGCCCTACCGCGCCTGCGTCCGGGCCCCAGGGCGGCGCGTCACCCGACTCCTCGGTGGCCCTGGACAGGGTCGCCGCGACGTCACGCGTTCCGACGGTCACGTCGTGACCCAGCGCGGCGAGGCCGCTGGCGAGCGCCCTTCCGACGGTGCCGGTGCCCAGAACCGCGATCTTCATGACTCGACCACCCCCAACCGGGCTCCCACGTGGTGCCGCGGAGCCTGACCGCCGCGGCCGCGAACGAGCCCCTGCACCGGGGACACAGCATCGCACCCGCTGCTCGGCACCCGCACCCCCAAACGGTCTGGCTGGTTCGCGGCGGGCGCCCGGGCGCAGCACCTCTGGAAGCTGGCTGCGCGACGAACGTTGACAGGCTAACGGTAAGTGATAACTTACCGTTAGTGGCTACTTACGGAGATGTCCTGGAGGCGCTTGCGGATCCCACCCGGCGGACGGTGCTCGAGCTCGTGGCCGAGCGTCCGCGTGCAGTAGTCGACCTGGCGCGCCAGCTGCCGATCAGCCGGCCCGCCGTCTCACAGCATCTGCGCGTGCTCAAGGACGCCGGCCTGGTATGTGCCACGCCCGAGGGGACGCGACGGATCTATCGGCTGAACCCCCAGGGGGTCGTGGCTGCACGGGCGTACCTGGACCGGTTCTGGGATGAGGCCCTGGCCGGGTTCGCGGCTGCCGTGGAGGAGTCAGAGGAACGATCCGACGAGCACGAGACAGGGGAGTGATGACATGAGGATCGTGGCACCGATCCGCAAGACGATCACCGTGAAGGCGCCGCCCGAGGCGGCCTTTCGCGTCTTCACCGAGCAGATGAGCCGCTGGTGGAACCCGCAGTACTCGATCGGCGCCGAGCCGATGGCCGCTGTCGTGATGGAGGGCCGCCAGGGCGGCAGGTGGTACGAGCGCGGGGAGAGTGGCGCGGAGTGCGACTGGGGCCACGTGCTGGCGTGGGACCCACCCAACGAGGTGGTCCTCGCGTGGCAGATCACGGCGGACTGGACGTTCGACGCGGACCTTGAGACCGAGGTCCACGTCCGGTTCTCCGCGGTCGGACCCGCGACGACGCTGGTCGAGCTTGAGCACCGCGGACTGGAGCGCCTTGGCGACCGCGCGACGGAGATGCGCGACGTCTTCGAGGGCCCAGGCGGATGGCTCGGCCTGCTTGAGCGCTTCTCGGTCGCGGTCCCTGAGATGGCATGAGGGTGCTTGCTGGCGGGCGGTAGTGTCGAGACGTCCTGTCACGCGGCCCAGAGGAGGCGATCTCCCCGATGGCATGTCGCATCAGTGAGCTCGTGCTCGGTTGCCGCGATGCCGAGGCGTTGGCGCGGTTCTGGTGCGAGGTCCTGGACTACGTAGTCCTCGACCGCGAGGACGGCGCGGTCGAGATCGGGCCGCGCGAGGGGTTCGGCGGTCCGCAGCCGACCATCATCCTCAGCCCCAGGGATGAACCCGAGCCCGGCAAGTCGCGGCTCCACATCGACGTGAACCCCACGGATCGCGATCAGGACGCCGAGCTGGAACGCCTTCTTGCCCTCGGGGCCCGCCCGGCCGACATCGGCCAGACGGGAAAGGAGCAGTGGCACGTGCTCGCCGATCCGGAGGGCAACGCCTTCTGCCTGCTGAAGGCCCGCCTCGATCCGCTCTGATGCCGGCGGTCAGGCCGCGGCCAGGACGCGCCCGCGGTTGGCTATCCCATGAACCGGTGAACGAGCTCGGCGACCTCCTGCGAGCTGGTCGCCTGGTCCTTCAACCGGAAGAACTCGTCGAGGTGCCCCGGCGTGACCACGAAGAGGATCGTCGCGGGACCATCGACGGACCGGAACGTGTGCGTGAGCCCGCGCGGCAGGAAGAACGTCGTCCCCGGTCCGCCCGACCAGGTGTCCGCGCCGCACTCGACCTCCATCGTTCCCTCCAGGACGAAGATGGTCTCGTCCTCGTGGACGTGTCGATGCGGTGGCGGACCCTGACCGTCGACCACCGTGCGGTAGAGGGCGAGGCTGCCGCCCGTCGAGGCGAGCGAGCACTTCACCTCGGGATCCCGGCCGGGAACCCCCTGGTCGGGGCCAAGCGCATAGCCGCGGGACGGGACGGGAGCCGAGGCACCGCTCGGGTGGCCGGTGCCGGGCTGACCATCGGACCGCCGCTGGTCGCTAGGGGACATGGACGGGGAGTCTAGGCGTCCGGCCGCTCCCGCCGGAGTGACGGCTGTTCAGCCGGTGGTGGCGCGGTCGATGCTGCCGCCGACGTCGTCCAGCACCCGCTGGGCCTGCTGGTCGACCAGCCTGGTGAACAGCTCCTGGGCGTAGCCGAAGATGACCGCCCACCCGACGATCTGCGCGGGGAAGTCGAGCATGCTGAGCC
>CAZVUW010000023.1:33116-35261 GCA_964629825.1 uncultured Actinomycetota bacterium | reverse complement strand
CTCGGCGACGCCGCCGGAGGCGACGCGGAAGCCGGTGAGGACCTCGTCGAACAGCAGCAGCGCCCTGTGCTGGTTGGTCAGCTCCCGCAGCAGCTCGAGAAAGCCGGGCTCGGGCGGGACGACCCCCATGTTGGCGGGGACGGGCTCGCAGGCGACCAGGGCGATGTCGGCGCCGTGCTCGGCGAAGACCTTCTCGACGCCCGCAGCGTCGTTCCAGTCGACGACCAGGGTGTCCGCGGCCGCGCCCGGCGTGACGCCCGGCGAGTCGGGCAGCCCCAGGGTCGCGACCCCCGATCCGGCGGACACCAGCAGTGCGTCGGAGTGCCCGTGGTAACAGCCTGCGAACTTGACGATCTTGGCGCGACCGGTCACCCCGCGGGCGAGTCGGATGGCGCTCATGGTCGCCTCGGTGCCGCTGGACACGGCACGCAGCATCTCGGCCGCGGGGTAGCGGGAGCGCACCTCCTCGGCCAGCCGGACCTCCGCGGCGGTCGGCGCGCCGTAGCTCGTGCCCCGCTCCATCGCGTCGCGGGCAGCGGCGATCACCGCGGGATGAGCATGGCCGAGGATCAGCGGCCCCCATGAGCCGACGTAGTCGACATAGGTGTTGCCGTCCACGTCGATCAGGTGGGCGCCGCGGCCCGCGGCGATGAAGCGGGGGACGCCGCCGACCGACCCGAACGCGCGCACCGGCGAGTTGACCCCGCCGGGGATGACCGCCCGCGCGCGCTCGAACAGGGCCTCGGAGCCGCTGATGCCGGTCACGCCGAGCGAGCCGCGCCGCCGCTGCCGGCGACCTCCACCTTGGTCACGCGGTCGGCCTCGGGCACGACGCCGAAGTTGTCCTCGTACAGCTCGGCGATCCGGTCGAGCTCCTCGCGCGTGAGGTCGCGGCAGTCCGCGGCGGCGGCGAACTCGCGCAGCTGGTCGAGCCCGTAGATGTTCGGCAGCACCGTGGCCACCGCGGGGTCGGCGAGCACCCAGCGGAGGGCGGCCTGGCCGAGGGTCATGTCGGCAGTGAGGAAGTCGAGTGCCGCGATCTTCTGCACGCCCTCGATCAGCCAGGAGCGGGGGCGGTGGCGACGGTGGTCGTTCTCCGCGAAGACCGTGTCGGCGGTGAGGTTGCCCTCAAGCATCCCGGACGAGTGGGGCACCCGGACGATCATCTGCGTGCCGGTCTCGCGCGCGGCGGCGAGGAGGTCACGCCCGGGGTCCTGCTCCAGGATGTTGTAGATCATCTGGACGGCGGCGAGGTCGCGGGTGCGCATGGCATGCACCCCCTCGTCCAGCCAGCCGATCTTCGGCCCGAGCGCGACCGCGTAGGCAAGGATCTTGCCCGCCGCCTTCGCCTCCTCGAGGAACGCGAACAGCTCATCGTCGTCGATGTGGGCCATGCGGGGGTTGTGCAGCTGCCACAGGTCGATGCGGTCGGTGCGCAGCCGACGCAGGGAGTCGTCCAGGTCCCGGCGGACGGACTCGACGTCGGTGCGGTGCGGCCGCTCCTGCTGGCCGCGGCGGCTGTCGGTCGCGTCGAGGTCGTAGCCGAACTTCGTGCCGATGACGATCTCGTCGCGGTGGTCGCCCAGGGCCTTGGCGAGCACCTCTTCGGCGTAGCCCTCGGCATAGGCGTTGGAGGTGTCGAAGAAGGTGATGCCCTCGTCGAAGGCCGCCCGGTGCAGGGCGAGCGCGTCGTCCTCGCTGTAGGTGCCCCACCAGCCGGTGGTGACGGTCCAGTTGCCGAAGCCGATCTCGCTGACCTCGATCCCCGGGGCGAGCTCGCGGTAGCGCATGCAAAGGGCTCCTGTTGCGAAGGGTCAGGGTGCGCCGACGATGCTAGCGCTCGCCGTCGAGCTCCTAGGTGGGCACCTCGGCCGTGCCCTCGCGGTAGATCTTCGCCCTGGTGATGACCCCGCCGTGAACGGTGTAGAAGCCGGCCAGGTGGAACTCGAAGGCCTGCTCCCCCACGGTGACGAGCTCGGTCAGCTCACACGCGACGGCGTTGCCCTGGGCGATCGCGGTTCGCACCTCGAGCGTCGCCTGGACCTGTCCGAGCGCCTGCCCGAACAGCGCGCGGATACCGCGCCGGCCCACGATGAGCTGGTCACCGTTGGCGAAGACGGCGTCCTCGGCGAAGCCGGCGACGAC
>CAZVUW010000023.1:2698-33016 GCA_964629825.1 uncultured Actinomycetota bacterium | reverse complement strand
AGGTCCGCCCCCGCCCGGCGGATGGACAGCAGCGTCTCGGCCAGCACGCGATCGCCGTCGATCCAGCCGCGCTCCGCCGCGGCCATGACCATCGCGTACTCCCCCGACACGTGGTAGGCGGCCAGGGGCAGGCCGGTGGCCTGCTTGACGCGCCAGACCAGGTCCAGGTAGGGCACGGCCGGCTTGACCAGCAGAAGATCGGCGCCCTCGGCGGCGTCGGTCAGGGCCTCCCGCAGGCCCTCCTCGGCGTTGGCGGGGTCCAGCTGGTAGCTGGAGCGGTCTCCGAACGAGGGGGCGCACTCGGCCGCGTCGCGGAAGGGCCCGTACAGCGCCGAGGCGTACTTGGTGCAGTAGCTCATGATCGCCGTGGACTCGGCGTGGCCGGCGGAGTCGAGGGCGGCGCGGATCGCGGCGACCTGCCCGTCCATCATCCCCGAGGGCGCGACGATGTCGGCCCCGGCCTCGGCCTGGGACACGGCGGCGCGGGCGTAGGCCTCGTTGGCCGCGTCGTTGTCGACCGACCCGTCGGGACGCAGCGGCCCGCAGTGGCCGTGGTCGGTGAACTCGTCCAGGCACGTGTCGGCGACCAGAACGAGGTCGTCCCCGTGGTCGTCGCGCAGGGCCCGCAGGGCGCGCTGGACGATGCCGTCGGGGTTCCACGCCTGGGAGCCCTGCGCGTCCTTGTGCTGCGGGACGCCGAACAGCAGCAGGGTGCCGACCCCGGCGGACCGCAGGTCCTTGGCCTCGGCCCTGAGGCTGTCGATGGTGTGCTGCTTGACACCGGGCATCGACGCCACGGGGCTGGGCTCGCCGATGCCCTCTTTGACGAACAGCGGCGCGATCAGTTGAGCGGGGGTGAGGACGGTCTCGCGCACAACGGTGCGCAGGGCCGCGGTGCGGCGCAGGCGACGCGGACGGGCAGCGGGGAAGGGGGCTGGCTGCATGCGCCTCAGCATAGGTCTCGACCCAGATGGCCGAGATGCCGAGGAAGCCCGCCCTCACCCTGTAAGGTTTCGCCCCATGGGGGAGATCTCGACTCCGCTTGGGATCGTGCTGATCGTCATCGGCGCGCTCGTGGCCTGGAAGGCCGCCAAGCTCGTAATCAAGCTGCTCATGATCGCGGTGGTGCTGATCGGCCTGTACCTGTGGTTCGGGGTCGACAGCGCTCCGCTGATGTAAGCAGCGCCCGAACCTAGGCGTCCGAACCTAGGCGCCCGCGGCGGTCAGGACGGCCTTCACGAGGCCGTCGATGTCGTGCGGGTCCGCTTCGGCGTCCACCCGCAGACCGAGGTCGCGGCACGTCTGGCTGGTGCTCGGCCCGATCGATGCCACGCGCACGCCGGCGGGCAGACCAGACGGCCCCAGCAGCGCGAGCAGGTTCCGCGCGGTCGACGACGACGGGAACGCGACGACGTCCACTTCCCCGCCCAGCAGCGCCTCGCGCACGCCGTCCGGCAGCTCCGTCACGGGGACGTTGCGGTAGGCCTCGACGCGCTCGACGGCCCAGCCGGCGGCGGCGAGGGCATCCCCGAGGACCGGTCCCGCGATGTCGGCCAGGGGCAGCAGCACCCGCCCGGGCTCGCCGGTCGACGACAGCTCCGATGCCAGATCCCCGGCGGTGTGACGGCTGGCCACCAGGTCCGCCCGGATGCCGCGCTCGGCCAGGGCATCCGCCGTCCCGGGTCCGACGGCGGCGACCCGCACCGACGCCAGCGCACGCGCGTCCAGCCCCAGCGACCCCAGAAACTCGAAGACCGCATTGACCCCGTTGGCCGAGGTGAGCGCCATCCAGTCGTACGCGCCGTCGGCCGCCGCGGCCAGCGCCGCGGCCAGCGCCTGCGGGTCGGCAGGGGGCTCGATCGCGATGGTGGGCGCCTCGACCACGCTGGCGCCCAGGGCCCGCAGACGAGCCGAGAGGGCACCCGCCTGGTGGCGGCTGCGAGGCACCAGCACCGATCGCCCATGCAGCGGCCGCTGCTCGAACCAGGACAGCTCCTCGCGCAGGGCGACGACCTCACCGACGACGATCATGGCGGGGTTGGAGACACCGGACTCCGCCACCCGATCGGCCACATCCGCGAGCGTCCCCACGACCGTCCGCTGCTGTGGAGTGCTGCCGCTCGCGACCACGGCGACCGGCGTGGACGTCGGCTTGCCCGCGGCGACCAGCGAGCGGCAGATCGCCTCCAGCCGGCCGACGCCCATGTACAGGAGCAGGGTGCCGGGGAAGCGGGCAAGGGCGTCGTAGTCGACCTGGCTGTCGGGCTTGGTCGGATCCTCGTGGCCCGTCACGACCGCGAAACCGGGCGCGAGGCCGCGGTGGGTCACCGGGATCCCGGCGTAGGCGGGTGCCGCGATGCCGGCGGTCACGGCGGGCACGACCTCGAACGGCACGTCGGCGGCGACGCACGCCTGGGCCTCCTCCGACCCGCGGCCGAGCACGAACGGGTCCCCGCCCTTGAAGCGGACGACCGCCGCGCCGCCGCGCGCCCGCTCGAGCAGCAGCTCGTTGATCTCGTCCTGGGACAGGGCGTGGCGCCGCGGCCCCTTGCCCACGTAGATGCGCTCGCAGCCGTCCGGGCACAGCTCCAGCGCCTCCGCCGGCGCCAGCCGGTCATACGCCACGACGTCCGCCGTGGACAGCAGCCGCGCTGCCCGCAGCCCGAGCAGCCCCGGGTCGCCGGGACCGCCGCCCACCAGGTAGACGGTGCCTGGGCTCGCCGGCGGCCCGCCGAAGGGGATGCGCTCCATCGTCCTAGATTCCCATCGCGGCGGCGACATCGGCCGCCAGGCGTCGGCCCAGGGTCTCCGGGGAGCGGTACGGGCCCTGCGCGGACAGGCGGACCATGCGCCGGCGCCCGGGGTCGCCCAGCAGCCCGATCAGCTCGAGCGCGCCGACACCGGTGAGGGTGCAGAGCGCTCCCACGGCGGCCAGGCAGCCGCCGCCGAGGGCCGACATGAAGGCCCGCTCGGCCGCGACGCGGGCACGGGTCGAGCGGTCGTCGATCAGCTTGCACAGCGCCAGCGCGTCATCGTCATCCGCCCGGCACTCGACGGCCAGGGCGCCCTGCGCCGCCGCGGGAAGGCACTCCCCCGGCTCCAGCGCGTAGGCCTTCAGCGGCAGGCCGAGCGGCCCGACCCCGCCGAGCTCCTCGGAGACATACAGGCGCTGCAGCCCGGCCAGCGCCACCACCACACCGTCGAGCTCTCCGTCGGCGACCTTGCGCAGCCGGGTGTCGAGGTTGCCGCGGACCGGCAGGACGTGCAGCCCGGGCTTGGCCTTCAGCAGCTGAAGGCGCCGCCGCTCCGAGGACGTGCCGATCATGGCGCTGGGCGGCAGGTTCGCCAGCGCGTAGCCCTCGCGCGTGATGAGCAGGTCGCGGGGGTCCGCGCGGCGCGGCACGGCCCCGAGGGTCAGGCCCTCGGCCGGCTCGCTGGGCAGGTCCTTGTGCGAGTGCACCACCAGGTCGCACTCGCCGTCGAGCACGGCCTTCCGCGTCGTGTCGACGAACAGGCCCTTCGTCTCGAACTCGCCGACGGGTCGCTCCGGGCTGCGGTCACCGGTCGTGGCCATGGGGACCAGCTCGAAGTCGGCGCCGCTGCGCTCGCGGATCAGAAGGCCCACCTGATGGGCCTGGGCGCGCGCGAGCGCGGAGCGCCGGGTCGCGATTCGTACGGTCACGGCCGCTGGGACGCCGGGCCGGCGCTCAGCCGAGCTCGGGCGGGAGGTCGAACAGCTCCCGCAGCGCGGCCGCCTGCGCCTGGCCCTCGGGCCGGTCCGCGACGCGCTTGAGCCGGATCGTCGGCTCGTGCAGGAGCGTGTTGATGATCCCCTGCGTCAGCGCCTCGACCGCCTCGCGCTGGCGCTCGTCGAGCCCGGCCAGCCGCCCGGCGAGGCGCTGCAGCTCGGCCGCGCGAACCTCCTCGGCCCGCGAGCGCAGCGCGGCGATCGTGGGCTCAACCCGAACAGCGCGACGCCAAGCGGAGAAGGCCGCGACCTCCTCCTCGATCAGGGCACGAGCCCGCGCTACCTCCTCGCCGGTCGGTCCGCTGTCCACCGCGGCGCGCAGCGAGTCGACGTCCAGCACCGTGACGCCGGGCAGCTCCGCGCAGACCGGGTCGACGTCGCGCGGCACGGCCAGGTCGAGCAGGACCAGCGGTCGGCGTCCGCGCGCCACGGCGGCAGCTGCGATCATGTCGCGGTCGATCAGCGGCTCAGGGGCGCCGGTCGAGCACACCACGAGGTCGGCGTGGCGCAGGCCCGCGCTCAGCTCGTCGAACGCCAGCTCCTCGCCGTCGACCTTGCCCGCCAGCCGCCGGCGCTTCTCGACCGAGCGGTTGGCGATGACGATGCGCCCGGCCCGCCCGTACAGGCGGCTGGCCGAGAGGCCACCCATCTTCCCGGCCCCGACCATCAGCACCGTCTTGTCGGCGAGATCGCCGAGGACCTCGGTCGCCGCCCGCAGCCCGACGTCGACCATCGACGAGGCGCCCTTGGAGATGTTGGTCTCCGCGCGTGCCCGCCGGCCGACGCGCAGGGCCTGGCTGAACAGCATCGACAGGAGCCGGCCCGCGGTGCCGTGCTCCTGCGCGGCGCGGAAGGCGTCCTTGACCTGAAGCTGGATCTGGCGCTCACCGACGACCATGGACTCCAGACCGCTGGTGACGGCGAACAGGTGCGCCGCCGCGCGGTCGTCATGGAAGTCGTAGGTGAGGTCGGCGAACGCCTCCGGCGGGTGCCCGGACCAGTCCGCGAAGAAGTTGCGCAGGTCCGCCATGCCGGCGTGGTAGCGGTGCACCCGGGCGTAGACCTCGACGCGGTTGCAGGTGGACAGCACCACCGCCTCGGCCACGTCGTCGCGGTCGCTTAGGGAGCGCAGCGCCTTGGGCACCTGCTCGGCAGGTACGGCCAGCCGCTCGAGCAGCGACAGGGGGGCGTTGCGGTAGCTGAGCCCTAGGACGAGGACAGACAAGCGAGCGCCACTTCTTTCGCGCGGTCGAGGCGTCCGGCACGGATGTGGCCGAGGATATCGGTGTCCAGGATCGCCCGCCAACGCGCCGCTCTGCCCGCTTCGTCCAGCTCGGCCAGCTCCGCCCTGACCTGGGGGTCTGCGCGCAGCTCCGCCAGCAGCGCCGCCAGCTCGCCGTGCTCGGGGCCGTAGACCTGCTCGAGCTCGGCGCGCAGGCGGCGCGTGAGCGCTGGGCTGCCCGAGGCGACCGCCAGCGTCAGGGGCCCGCGGCGGATCGCCCCCATGAAGGCCGCGCTGCCGGCGCCGTCGACGCGCACGCACAGCAGCGACCGCTCCCGCGCCTCCTGAGCGACGGCGTCGTTGACAGCGGGCTCGGAGGTCGCCGCGACCGCCAGCACCGCCCCCCGCAGATCACCCGGCCGGTAGGCGCGGCGTATCCAGCGCAGCTCCCCGCGGGCGTCCGCGGCGGCGATCTCCTCGACCGCCGCGGGCGCGATCACGTCCACGCTGGGCTCCGCCGGCGCAAGGGAGCGGAGCTTGGCCGCGGCCACAGCACCGGCGCCGACGACGACCACGCGGCAGCCGCGCAGGTCGACGAGGAGGGGGACGCCAGCGCTCAGGGTCGCTCGGTGCGCAGGCGGTCGGCCTCGTCGAGGCGCCGACGGACGGTGCCCTCCAGAACCGAGGCCTCCGCGCTGCGTCGCTGCTCGTAGAAGGACAGGATCTGAAGCTCGATCGACAGGTCCACCTTGCGCAGGCTGACCGTATCCGGCACCTGCAGCACGGCCGGCGCGAAGTTCAGGATCGAGCCGATCCCGGCCGCGACCAGCCGGTCCGCCACGTCCTGCGCGACCGGTCCCGGCACGGCGATGATCCCGATCGAGATCTCGTGCTCCTTGACGATGCGCTCGACCTCGTCGAAGGGCTCGATCTCGAGACCGGCGATGGTGCGGCCGATCTTGGACTCGTCCGCGTCGAGCAGCGCCGCGATGCGGAACCCGCGCTCGGCGAAGCCGCCGTAGTTGGCGAGGGCCTGGCCCAGGTTTCCGAGGCCGACGATGCAGACCGCCCAGTCCTGCGTGAGCCCGAGCTCACGGCTGATCTGGTGGATCAGGTACTCGACGTCGTAGCCGACCCCGCGCGTCCCGTAGGACCCGAGGTAGGACAGATCCTTGCGGATCTTGGCGCTGTTCACCCCCGCCGCCGTCGCGAGCGCATCGCTCGAGACCGTGTGGACACCCCGCTCCGCCATCTCGACGAGCGCCCGGAGGTAGACGGGCAACCTCGCCACGCTGGCCTCAGGGATCTGCCGGCTGGTCACCACTTCCCCCCTGCTCCCACGGCTCTCGCTCCGTGGGCGCGCCTTTCACAATCGTACTTTCGCGGTCACCACCCGGCCATGCAGCGCCCGCAGCGCCGCTCGGCCGAAGCTCCGCGGCGGTCAGGACTCTCCGCCCAGTCCTAGCACAGCTGCCATCTGGAGGGTGATCAGCTCCTCCGCCATGGCGGCGTCGAAGCGCTGCTCGGCCCGCAGGATCTCCCACATGCGCCAGGTGCTGCAGGCCCTCAGCGCGGCGACGCGCCTGGCGCGCTGATCCGCGGGCAGCCGGTCGAGCTCGGGAGCGAAGGTGTTCGCCACCTCCCAGCGTGCCAGCGCCCGCAGCCGATCCGCCTGAGCGCGCACCCGCGGGGAGTACGACTCGCGCATCGTGACGGCACGCGCAATGGGGGTGATCTTCTCCAGCAGCCGGGCGCGCTGCGACACGTAGGCGCTCAGCCGATCGGGCAGCGGCAATGACGGATCGGCCAGCCGCACCTCCGCGGCGATCTCGCGCACCTGCTTGGCGGTCATCGCCGCGAACAGCAGCTCGATATCCGCGAAGTGCTGGAAGACGGTCCGCAGCGACACGGAGGCGCGCAGCGCGATCCGCGGCGCGGTCGGCTTCAGGTCACCCTCCTCGATCAGGCCCTCGAGCGCGGCGACGATCGCAGCCCGGGTGCGCTCGGAGCGCAGCCGCCGCCCGTCCTGCTTAACCACCGGCGTCGTCGGCACCGCCTCGAGCGGCGCAGGCGCAAGCCCGACCGCTCCAGCCGGGCCCGCCGGCGCACTCCCTTCAATCTGCGCCGCGTACATGGGGTCCATCACTGCTCCGTTTCCAGGGCGGCCCGCAGGGCGTCCACGTCGATCTGGTACTCGAACAGCTCCACGTCGTCCACGGCGACGACGGGGACGCGCACGGTGTAGCGGTCGGTCAGCTCAGGGTGGGCGTCGATGTCGACCAGGCGCACCTCGGCGCGCCCATGTGCGACCTCTGCTACTACGCGCTCTGCCTCCCTGCAGAGGTGGCAGCCCGCGCGCGTGTAGAGGGTCACAGTCCTCACCGCGTGCCCGCGGCCTCCGAGGGGATCGAGCTCTTGCGCGAGCGCGGCGCGCGCCCGGCGGCTCGGAAGCCGAGGTACATGATGCTGACGCCCACGGCCAGGGCGACGGCGACGTACTCGTCGTAGCCGGCGCGCTGGAAGGCCGAGGAGCTGGCCGAGAAGGCCACACCGAGTGATATCAGCAGGATCCCGTAGCGCCCGCTGCGGATACCGGACCACAGCGAGCCGCCCAGCACGATCAGCGCGCTGACCATGGTGATGGGACGGAGGATCCTGAAGGCGAGGCCGCGGTCGAAGACCTCGGCGCCGCCGGGGATGGCGCCGGCGGCGCTGGCCTCGGCCAGCACACCGGCGTCGTAGGGGGTCACGAACATCGTGCCGACCGACCAGACGACCGCCAGGCCGCCCAGGGTCCACCACAGCGGAGCCCGGGCGGGGTCGAGCAGATGCAGCTGGCCGACCGCCAGCAGCGCCACGCTGAGCAGTGCGCCCGTCAACCAGTAGGTGCCGAACACCGCCGGCGACCACTCGAAGGCGAAGCCCACCACCAGGGCCACCATGCCGATCGCATAGCAGCTGAGGGCCAGCATCCAGGCCAGCGCGTGATGGCGCCGGCGGGCACGGTACTGCTGACCCAGCTGATAGGCGAAGGCTCCGGCGACGACTGCTCCCACCGCAGCGAAGAGGACCCCTAGGTTCATGGGGTGAGAATACGTCCAGCCGGGTCGGATCGCCCCCGTCGATTTGATACGGGCAGACCTCGCAGCGGCGCGCTGGACGGCGGCCGGGCTGACGAACCTTGCCGGATCAGCCCCCGGTGTTGCCCTTCAAGGCCCTTCGCAGCACCTTGCCGCTGTCCAGCGTCGGCAGCTCGGGGACGAACTCCACGACCTCGGGGCACTTGAAGCGGGCGAGCGAGCCGCTGCAGAAGTCGATGATCTCGTGCGCCGTCGCCTCCTCGCCGGGGCGCAGCACGACCACGGCCTTGACGGCCTCGCCGGTGTAGGGGTGCGGGACGCCCACGACCGCCGCCTGCGCCACCTTCGGGTGGCGGACCAGGACCTCCTCGACCTCGCGCGGGTAGACGTTGAAGCCGCTGACGATGACGAGATCCTTCTTGCGGTCGACCAGGTGCAGGCGGCCGTCCTCGAGGTAGCCGATGTCGCCCGTGCGCAGCCAGCCGTCGGGATCCAGGACCTCGGCGGTCTCCTTCGGCTTCTGCCAGTAGCCGCTGAAGACGTTGGGGCCGCGGGCCCAGACCTCGCCGGGGTCGCCCTCGGGAACCTCGGCCCCCGAGTCATCGACTATGCGCAGCTCGACGCCGGGCACGGGCTGTCCGACGCTGCCCGCCCGCGGCCGCTCACCGGGGTCCGGCGCGGTCAGCAGGGGCGAGGTCTCCGTGAGGCCGTAGCCCTCGTATATGCCGATCCCGAACTCGTCGAGGAAGCGCTCCAGCACCTCCGGCGGCAGCGGTGAGGCGCCCGAGACCGCGAAGCGGACGCTGGCGAGGTCGGCGTCGGTCACCCCCGGCGTGTTGAGCCAGGCGATGAACATCGGCGGCGCGCCGACTATCACCGACACGCGGTGGCGCTCGATGTCGTGCAGGCTCTGCACGGCGTCGAAGCGCTCGTGCAGCAGCACCGTGGCACCGCGCGAGAGCGGAAGCGCCATGGCGACGTTGAGGGCGTAGATGTGGAACAGCGGCAGGGCGCAGAGGACGACGTCGCCCTCCTCGACGCGCAGGCGCGTGCCTTGCGCCTGGTCCTGGTTGGCCAGCAGGTTGCGGTGCGAGAGCATCGCGCCCTTCGGGGTGCCGGTGGTGCCGGAGGTGTACTGGAGCACGGCCATCTCACCGCCCTCCAGGTCGGCGCAGTCCGCCTCGTCGGCGCTGTCGATCAGGTAGCGCCACAGCTGCGCCCCCAGCGGCACGGCGCCGCTGCCGGTCAGGATCACCTCCTCGAGCTCCGGCAGGGTGACCCGCAGGCCGTCCAGGAGCGGCGCGTACGGCTCCCCGACCACCACGGCCCTGGCGCCCGAGTCGGCGAGTATGTTCGCGATCTCGTCGGGCGTGAAGGCGACGTTGACGGGCACGGCGACGAGGCCGGCGGCGACGATGGCGTGGAAGGCCTCCACGAAGTAGGGGCTGTTGCCCATCAGCAGGGCCACGCGGTCCCCCGGACGGTCGGCCGTGGCCGGCCGCAGGCCCAGCTCCAAGAGGGCCGCGGCGCCCCGACGGACGCGGCGGCCGAGCTCGCCGTACGGGATGGAGGTGCCCTGCCACAGCAGGGCGGGCTTGTCGGGCAGGCGGACCGAGCTGGCGATCAGGCGCTCCGCTACGTTCACAGGCCCTCCTTCGTCGGCCGCGGGCAGCGTAGCGTGCGCCGCTACCCTTGAAACCGATGAGCGCCGCCCAGAAGGGTCGGAGCCAGGGTCCTCGCGTGCTGGCCTCCACCGCACCGCTGCTGCTCAGCCCGCTCGGCTGGGTCCTCGACGCGATCGCCGATGCCGGCTTCACCGGTGCCGAGGTTCTGCTGTCGCACAACTCCGAGACGCGGGATCCGGACAAGGTGCTGGCCTACGCCGCAGAGGCGGGTCTGGACATCCCGGCCGTGCACGGCCCCTACCTGCTGCTCCTGCGCAGGGTTCTGGGCACCTCCTACATCGACAAGACGCGCCGCTCCCTGGAGCTGGCGGCCGCCCTCGGGGCTCGGACGATGGTCGCCCACGCCCCGCTGCTCTGGGAGCGAATGGGACGCTCCTGGCTGGCGAGCGGCGAGATGGACGACGAGGCCGCCGAGCTCGGCGTCAGCTTCGCGATGGAGAACCTCTACCCGGTCCTCGGTCGCAACCTGTCCACCGCAGTGACCCCAGACGACCTCGCCGGCTTCCGCTCGGTCGTCTTCGACACCAGCCACTTCGCGGTGTCCGGAGTCGACCTGTTCGAGGCCTGGGATGCCCTCGGCGACCGAGTCGTGCACCTGCACGTGTCCGACAACCTCGGCACCGGCAAGGACAGCCACGCGCCGATCGGCTCCGGGGTGCTCCCCCTCGAGCGCTTCCTCGCCCACGTCGGCGGCAGCGGCTACACGGGCACGATCACGCTGGAGCTCGACGTGCGCGCCTACCTGGACACGCGCGAGAGCCTGGTCGGCTTCCTGGCGCGCGAGCGCCTCAAGGCCGAGGCCCTGCTCGCCGGCGAAGGCGTGACCGCCGAGGCCCCGCTGGTCCCCTAGCCCCAGGCCGGCAGCACGCGCCCGAGCGTGCGAGCGCTCCGCCTCAGGACAGGATGATCCGCCACACCCCGAGGGTGCGCACCTCGATCACGTAGCTGCCCTCCTCGAGCTCGACCGGCTCGCTGGTGCCGGCCTCCATCGTCAGGGCGGCCGCCTCCTCGCCCTCAAGGTCGAGGATCCGGACCTCGGCAACCTCGCCGTTCTCGTGCGCGTACTCGATCTGCAGCTCGCCGCCGGGTGCCCGGAACGGCGCGCTGACGAACTCGTCGCTCTCCTCGATGGTGAGGGGCAGCTCCTCGGGCTCCTCCGGAAGCACCAGGTCCAGCTCGATGCGCCAGGCGCCGGTGGCCTCGACCACCAGCCGGTGCTCACCCGCGGGCAGGGCGACGGCGCGCTGCCCAACGGGCTCGACGGCGTCGTCGACGATGACGATGGGGCGGCCGCCGTCGACCGGCACGGCCCACACGGTGAGGCTGCTGCCCTCGTCCTGCTCGAAGCGCAGGATCGCCAGGCCGCCCGGCGCGCGGAACGCCTCGGACTGCTGATCGCCCTCGCCGCTCAGGTCGACCTGCTCCGCCGGCGGTTCCTCGGTCGGCGTCTCGGTGGGCTCGGGGGTCACGGTCGGCTCCGGGGTCGGCGTCGGCGTCGGGGCGGGAGTCGCCGTGGCGGTGACCGACGGCGACGGGGTGGGAGTCGGTGTGGGCGTTGGCGTGGGCGTCGGGGTCGGCGTGACGGTCGGGGTCGGCGTCGGCGTGCCCTCGAGGAGGACCTCGTCGTCGCCGTCGCCGCGGAGCGCGAGGTACAGGAGGCCGAGCAGCAGGATCACGCCGAGCACGATGATCGCGATGATCAGAGGGTCGTTGCGTCGCTGCTCATCGGGTCCGTCGGGGCCCCCAGGCTCGCCGGGGCCGCCCGGGCCTACCGGGCCGCGGCCGCCCGGACCGCCTGGCCCGCCGCCCGGACCACCTGGTCCCCCGGGGCCGCCCGGCCCTGCCGGCCCGCCGGGACCTCGCCCGCCGGCCGGGCGGGCGCCGGGGCGTGCTGGGCGTGGGGCGGACGCTGCATCGCTCATGGGCTGCTCCTGGCTCGGCTGGCGCTAACTCTGCCCGCCGCCGGGACCGCGCGCCAGCGCCCTGTGGGACGGCGGGTAGGCTGCAGCGCATGAGACGCGGGACCACCATCACGATCGCCCTGCTCCTGCTGATCATCGTGGGCGCGATGGTCCTGCAGCTGATCCAGGCCCGCTAGGCGGCCGGTCCAAGCACTCCGCTCAGAAGAAGATGCTCCGACGCCCCATCAGGTTGCGGTAGAGCATCTGCTGGATGGTGTCGCGCACGCGGTCGGTGAGCTCGAACACCAGCATGGGGTCGTCGGCCGCCTCCGGTCCGTAGCCGGAGGTGTCGATCGGGGTGCCGAACTCGATCGTCCACTTCGACGGCAGCGGCACCACCCCGAGCGGCCCGAGCCACGGGAACTGCCAGGTCACGGGGAAGTAGGGGAAGCCGAACAGCCGCGCCAGGAAGCGGATGTTGCCGATCATCGGGTAGATCTCCTCCGACCCGATGATGGCCACGGGGATGATCGGCGCCCCGGTGCGCAGGCTGACCTCGATGAAGCCGCCGCGGCCGAAGCGCTGGAGCTTGTAGCGGTCGCGGTAGTGCTTGCCGACGCCCTTGAAGCCCTCGGGCCAGACGCCCACCAGCTCGCCGTCTTGCAGCAGCCGGGTGGCGTCGTCGTTGTGCGCGAGCGTGTTCCCGGACTTGCGCGCCAGCGGCCCGATGAACGGCACCCGCAGCGCCAGGTCGGCGGCGAGCTCGCGCAGGTGGCGGTGCGCCGGGTGCTCGTCCAAGAGGGCGAGCTTGGTCATGATCGCGTCGAAGGGCAGGGTTCCGGCGTGGTTCGCGACGATCAGCGCTCCCCCGGTGGACGGAACGTTGTCGAGGCCGAGGGTGCTCACCCGCCACCAGGTCCGGTACAGGGGTCGGAACAGGGGCGCGAGGACCTTCTCGCTCAGCTCCCGATCGAAGCCGAACACGTCGATGTGGTAGTCGCCCGTGAAGCGCCGTCGCAGCAGCGCGAGGGCCTCACCGATGATCTCCTCGAGGTCGTCCGGCAGCGGCAGCTCGGTCGGCGTCGGCGCGGCCGGCCTGGGCCGCTCGCCGCGCTCGGCCCGCTCGGCGGGCTGATGGACCTTGCACCAGCCGGAGGCGTCGGCGTAGTTGCGGCAGGGCCGCCCGTCCGGCGTGCGCGCCGAGCAGCGGGGCCTGTGCTGTCGCCCACCGGCACCGTCACCACGCCGAGCGTCGATGGGGATGACGTCGGCGTGCCCGGGCAGGGCCTCGCGACGGGTCATGAGCGACCTCCCGCCTGCGCGACCACCCGGGCGAGCTTCACCAGGGCGGTGCGAGCCCCCTCCTCGAGGCGTGCGACGGTGTCGGCGTCGACCAGCGGCCGCACCCGCCCCGAGGCGAGGAAGTCGTCGAACGCCTCGATGGTGGAGAAGCGCGGCTCGTAACCGAAGTCCTGACGCAGCCGGGTGATGTCGCCGACCCGGCCGTAGCGCAGGAACGCGAGCTGCTCGGGCGAGAAGTCGACCCGTCCGCTCTGACGCAGCAGGGATGCGGTTCCCTGCACCAGGGGTTCGATGACTGGCAGGACCGGGCGGCCCGCCCTGCGGATGGCCTGGGACAGGTACATGACCCCGGGCCCGGCGACGTTGAAAGTGCCGGGGTGCTCGCCGAGGACGGCGCGGCGCAGCACCTCGACCGCGTCCTGCTCGTGGCACAGCTGCAGGCGCGGGTCGAACCCGAGCACGGTCGGGACGACCGGCAGGCTCAGGTAGGCGGTGAGCGGGGTGCTGACGGTCGGGCCGATGAAGTTGGCGAAGCGCAGGATGGTCAGGCTCACATCCGGCCGCCGCCGCCCGAACGAGCGCGCGTAGCGCTCAACCTCGATCGCGTCCTTGGAGTAGCCGTGCGCCGCCCCGTGGCTTCCGAGCTCGGACTCCTCGCGGATCAGCGCCGGGTCGTCAGGGTGGCTCCCGTACACCGCCGTCGACGAGCGCACGATGACGCGCTGCACGTCGGGGTCCTTCTGGGCCGCGCCCATGAGCTGCATGGTCCCGATGACGTTGAGCTCCTTCATCCGCCCCCGGCCGCCGGCGCGGCGCGGAGCGGAGAAGCGCGCGAGGTGCACGATGGTGTCGGCACGCGTGGAGCGCAGAACGCGGGCGATCAGCGGTCCGCGCAGGTCGGCGCGGAAGAACTCGGTGCGCTTCAGATCCGGAGGCGGGTCGACCAGATCGACCCCGGCCAGGTGCTCGACCTGCGGGTCGTCCTCGAGCACGGCCGCCAGGGCGCGCGCCACCGAACCGGCGATGCCGGTGATCAGGATCCGACGCCCGGCCAGCGCTGCTCCACTCCCACGACGCACGACTGCCCGCGACCAGCGTAGTCGCGGCGCTGGCTAGACTTCGGCGCTCCCATGAAGCTCGTCACCTGGAACGTCAACTCGATCAAGGCCCGGCTGCCGCGGCTCCTGGAGCTGCTGGAGCTGCACCAGCCCGATGTCGTCTGCGTCCAGGAGACGAAGGTGACCGACGAGGGCTTCCCCCGCGCCGAGCTCGCGGAGGCCGGTTACGCGAGCGCGGCGCACTGCTCGGGGCGCTGGGCCGGAGTCGGCATCCTCACCCGCGCGCCGCTGACGCCCACCGAGGCGGTGTGCGGCCTGCCCGGCGAGGCCGTCTCCGACGAGGCCCGCTGGGTCGAGGCGACCGTCGACGGGGTACGCGTCGCGAGCGTCTACGTCCCCAACGGCCGCGCGGTCGGCACCGAGACCTACGACCAGAAGCTCGTCTTCTACGACGCGATGGCGCGGCGCATAGCCGAGCAGCGAGCGACGACGCCTGACACGCCGCTGATCGTCGCCGGCGACATGAACGTCTGCCCCACCGATCTGGACGTCTACGACCCGGCCGCGTTCGTCGGCTCGACGCACGTGTCGGAACCCGAGCGGGCGGCCTACCGGCGCCTTCTGGACGCCGGCCTGGTCGACGCCTTCCGCCACCTCCACCCCGACGACGTGGGGTTCACCTGGTGGGACTACCGGGCCGGCCACTTCCACAAGAAGCTGGGGCTGCGCATCGACTTCGTGCTCGTGACCCCCGATCTGGCCGAGCGGCTGGAGTCCTGCGGGATCGACCGCAACTTCCGCAAGGGACCCAAGCCCTCCGATCACGCTCCGCTGCTGGCCAGCTTCCGCGACTGACGTCAGGCAGTCAGGAGCGCCGAGGCGACGGCCAGCGGCGCCAGGGCGACCAGCGCGGTGGTCTCGAGCGCTCGCACGCGCGCCATGCGCGGCGCGGCGGCGACCCGGATCCACTCCGCCAGGGCCACCATGACGACGGTCCGCACCAGCCCGAACGCCGCGCCGGCCGCGGTCGCGGTCCACACCCCGCCCGCGGCGCCCAGGATCAGCACCGCCCACCACAGCCAGGTGGTGAGGATGGTCGCGGGGCCGACGCCCAGCCGGCCGCCGTACAGCACGGCGACGGTGGGCGGGGAGAACAGCCGCGAC
This sequence comes from uncultured Actinomycetota bacterium, assembly GCA_964629825.1. Taxonomy (GTDB): domain Bacteria; phylum Actinomycetota; class Nitriliruptoria; order Euzebyales; family Egibacteraceae; genus CAZVUW01. The sequence continues at coordinate 17,856 of CAZVUW010000023.1, read as the reverse complement.
CACTCGCGCGGCACCTGCCGCCCCACCGACAGCGGCCGCGGCCGCCCCGTGCGCAGGTAGGCGAAGTCGGCTGCCACCGCGGCCGCCACCAGCGCCGGGACCGCCCAGCGTGGCAGGCTCGGCCCGCCGACCACCGCCCAGGCGACACCGGCCGCGTAGCCCACGAGCGTCGCCGTCGCGGTGGCGCTGCCGATCAGCAGCGCCGCGACCTCGACCTTCCTGCGCCCCCGCACGGAGGGCGTCACCGTCTCGGTGATGGAGAGGCCTCAGGGGGACCAGAGCGTGCGAACGGCGGCCAGCGCGGCCAGGACGACCGCGGTCCCCATCATGTCCGCCGCGCCTTGCCGATCGGGCGCTCGTGCCGTGGCTGCGGGATCACCGGGAGGCCCTCGCCGGCGCGTCCGCGCAGCAGGTGGGTCTCGAACTCGTTGGTGGCCGCCTGCAGGTCGTAGCGCGCCTCGAGCGTGAAGCTGCGCCGGTCGCCCGCGACGTAGGTGCGCGAGATGTGCTTACGACGGGCGATGAACCAGCCGCGCGCCCCGTCCAGGGACCCGCGCCGGTGCAGCAGCAGCGGCCCGGGCACCGTCGCCATGGCTGCCGCGGCGCGCCCGTCGCCCGCTGCGGCGACCGTGGCCGCATCGATCTCGTCGCCACCGAGCCCAAGGAGCAGGTCCGCGACGGCGCGGGCCTGGGCGTGGGCGTCCGAGCCGGTCAGGGCCTGCCCGCCGGGGAAGGCCTGGGCGTCGGCGGCGCGCTGGGTCAGCACATAGGTCCGGCGCGTCGCCCGCGGGCTTGCCAGGGCCGCCTCGGTGGCCGCGTTCCGGCCCACGAGCAGCGGCATCCGCAGGGCGCCGGCGGCGGCCGCTGCCGGCGCCAGCGCCCCCAGCGCGCTGGGCATGACGACCAGCGCCCGGCGCGCTCCGGTCAGCGGCCGGCTCCACGTCGCCACCTGGCCGGCGAAGGTCGCCAGGTCGCCGGAGGTGCCGACGCGCTCGACGGTCACCCCCAGCCCCTGCAGGTCGGCGATTGCGGCCGAGGACAGGTGCGGCGCGGCCACCTTGACGAACTCCACGCGCAGGCGGCGCAGCTCCTCGGCGACGCGGCCGGACAGGCGCGCGCGCCCTGACAGGAGAACCGGCCCGGCGACGATCACGCCGAGGGAGGCGGCGATCGCCGCGTGCTCGGCGCTCTCCGAGTCGCCGATGACCGCGATGGGGGCGCCGCCTTTGAAGCGCTCGCGCGACAGGGCGATGCTGAGGTCGGTCGGGTCGTGCGTGCCCAGCTCGATGACCGGCTTGGTGATCAGGCGCGGGTCGGCGCCGCAGCTCTCCATGATGCAGAGCACCCGGGTTCCGGAGGGGCAGTAGCCGACCGGGTTCGGGGTGTTGGGCGCGCAGCAGTCGCAGATCTTCTTGAGGGCGCCGTCCGCGCAGCAGCCGGACGCGTACCAGCACCAGCCCCAGGTCTCATTGCAGTCGAAGGTGGGGCATTTCGGGGAGACGCCGGACTGCCCGCAGACGCGCGCCTCGGCCTGGTCGGCGAGCAGGGTGGCCATGGTCGTGCCGCCGGCCACGAGGATCCCGAGGCGCCCCAGGCGCCCCAGGAAGCTGCGCCGGGTGGTGCGGCTCGCGGTCCAGCGGCTGAGCCGCTCGACGAGGCCGTCGACGCCGTCGGCGGCGGCCTCGGGTGCTGCGCGGCGATCCTGCATGCTCATCCCTCCACCTTGGCGACGGCGCGCGCCGAGGCGATCAGCTCCTCGACCTGCTCGAGCGTGTTGGCCACGCCCCCCCCGCGCACCACCCCTTCGCCGTCCACCGCGAAGACATACGGGGTGGAGCTGACGTTGTAGGCACGGAAGACGGCGGCCGTGTCAGGGGCGTGCTCGACCACCCGCAGGTCGATGTCGCGGTAATCCCGCTCGAGCGCCCGCAGCGCGGGGACCAGCGACGCGCAGATCGTGCAGGTCGGCGACGTCAGCGCGACCAGGGTCAGCGGGGCGCTGAACGGTCCGGACGGCAGCGGCGGGGCGGGGGTGCCGTCTTCGAGCCCCTCGCCGGCGAAGTGCACCCCGAGCGGGTGCAGACGGGCGTGCAGCACGCCGATCTGCCGCAGCAGCACGACACAGGTCACGCTCAGCAGAAGCACCGCGATCCACAGCAGCACGTACGAGGTGATCCACACTCCGCCGGTCACGGCCCCCCTCCCTCGGTGGTCAGCCGGTTGTCCCACAGCCGGCCGGTGCGCGCCTTCAGGTCGGCGAGGGCCACGACCACGGCGGCGATCGCGACGGCGACCGAGGCGGCGAGCACCGCCTCCAGCGGCGGCACGCCGGGCGCATCCAGCGCCAGACCCGGCAGCGCCAGCGCGATCAGCAGTCCGTTGCGCACCAGGGCCGCCCAGGTCAGCGGCTCCGCTCGAGCGCTGCCGAAGCAGCCGCAGGAGACCTGCGCGCCACCGCGGACGCGGCCGGCGAGGAAGACGGTGAAGACGCCGAGGAGCGCCACCGCGGCCAGGCCGCCGAGCGCCGGGGCCGTGATCAGGAGCAGCGCGGTCGCCAGCTCGGCGAGCGGCACGGCCACGGCGAGCGCCTCGGGGGCCGGCAGCCCGAGCGCCCGGAAGCCCGCCCCGGCGCGGCCCGGTCGTCGCAGCTTGGCGATCGCCGCCCACGTCAGCACGCCCGCGAGCAGCAAGCCGCAGGCGCGCGCGATCCCCGCGAGCTCGGGCGTCACCGTGCGACTCCCAGCACCTGCTGGAGACGGGCCCTGACGGCTCCGGAGACCGCGGCGGTGCCGCCGAAGATCTGGATGCCCGTGATGTCGGCGCGCCGCTGCGCGATCCACTCGTAGGTCTGCGCGGGGGTTCTGGGGTCCCGCCCGTCGACCAGCAGCAGCGGTCCGCGCGCCAGCCCGGCGACCGGTCCGGCGGCGAGGGCGTCGGGGAAGTTGCGACCCGTGGCGACGCTGATGGTCTCCATGCTCATGCCGCTCTCGGCCCAGTGGCGGGCGATCGCCAGGCTGGTCTCGTAGCGGGTGCGCCCGAACACGCGCGTCGGTGACGGCACGCCCGCCAGCGCCCGGTCTCCCACCGCCGCGGTGCCACCGACCACCAGGGTCTCCTTGATGCCGAGGTCGGCCAGCGCCCTTGCGGTGTCGGCGACCAGGTGGTCCGGCGCGGTGAGGAGGATCGGGATGCGCTCGGCGGCGGCGAGCGGGGCCACCGACAGGGCATCGGCGAACTCAAGGCCGCTGGCGAGGATCGCCCGACCCGAGTCCCCGCCGACCTCGCGGGCGATCAGCGCCGCGGTGTCGAAGCGGCTGTCGCCCGCGATGCGGCGGACCTCGAGCCCGGCGCGCCTCAGCTCCTCCTGCACCACCAGCGGGACGGCGGCGACGGCACCGACGATGACCGCCGAGGTGGCCCCGAGCCGCTTGACCTCCTCGAGGACGGGGGGTGTGGCTCTCGGGCCGACCAGGAGCAGCGGCCCGGCGACGGTGGCGGCGAGCGGCGAGGCGGCCAGGGCGTCCGGGAACGCGCCGGCCGAGGCGATGACCACGGTGTCGGCCTTGGCGAAGCCGCGCCGGCTGGCCTCGACGGCGGTGGCCACCCGGTCGCTGCCGGAGACGCGCTCGACCCCGACGGGGACGCGGTGGACGAGCAGCTCGACCGTGGCGGTGGAACCCGCCTGCAGGGTCGCGCCTGCCGTTGCGTCGGACAGGCGCGGGTCCGGTGTGGTCGCCTCGACCGTCACGTCGCCGGCGCGCAGCCCACCTAGCGCGAAGCGGCCATCCGCGGCCGTGGTCGCCTGCACCGGCGGCAGTGGCTGGCCCGCGAGGCTCACGGTTGCCCCTCGCACCGGGCCGGACGGCCCCAGGACGCGGCCGTTCACGGTGGCGCCTGGCCGCAGGGCGACCGACAGGTCCTGAGCGGTGCCGCCACCGCGGATGCGAACGACCTGGCCGGGCGTAGAGTCGTCGGGCCACCACGCGAAGGCGTGCGAGCCGTCCGGGTCCGCGGCCAGCAGGTGGTAGTCGCCGTCTGCCACCGTGATGGTCCATGTCCCGTCGGCGGCGGTCGTGGCGGCCGCGGCCGGACGCGACGGCTCCGCGACCGCCACGAGGGTCACGGAGACACCTTGGAGGGGGTTGCCGGAGCGGTCCGTCACCGTTCCGCCCACCGACCCCGGCTGGGCGGCGGCCGGGCTGGCCAGAGCGAGCAGAAGTCCCAGGACGAGCAGCGGTTCTCTCAGCTGTCGGTGCAATTGGCTCGCTCCGTGCAGAGGGCTGCGGCGTGCGCAGTATGCACACATAGGGCGCTCTACCCAACACCCGGCCGCGACCGCCGCGGTGCCCTACGTTGTGCCGAAGTGCCGCAGGAGGGGACCCGGATGCCCGAGATCACCGATCCTCCGCCGCCCGAGGTGGCGGCCGAGCTCGCCGAGCTCGACGCCGCGCTTGATGCGGCCATCCCCGCCCGCCAGGTCGATCGCAACCTGCTGATCGCCACGTGGAACGTCCGCGCCTTCGGTGGCCTGACGGACCGCTGGGTCGCGCGCCAGGGGGACAGCCCTGCCCGCGACCTGACCGGGCTGCGGGCGATCGGGCAGATCGTCTCGCGCTTCGACGTCATCGCGCTCCAGGAGGTGCGCGGCGACCTGCGCGCCCTGCGCCACCTGCTCGACTGGCTGAACCGCGAGGGGGACCACTGGGGGCTGCTCCTGACCGACGTCACCCGGGGCAGCGCCGGCAACGACGAGCGGATGGCGTTCCTGTTCGACACCAGGCGCGTGAAGCCCTCCGGCCTCGCCTGCGAGCTGGTCGTGCCGCCCGACCGCGACGACATCGAGCCGGGCGCCTTCGGGCGGCAGTTCGCGCGCACGCCCTACGCCTGCGCGTTCCTCGGGGCGGGCCACACGTTCATCCTGGTCACCCTCCACGTGGTGTACGGCCGCGCGCCGGAGGACCGGGTCGGCGAGCTGACCGCGATCGCCCGCTGGATCGCCGACTGGGCGAGCAGCGCCAACGCCTACCACCACAACCTGATCGCGCTGGGCGACTTCAACATCGATCGCATCGACGATCCGCTGTACCGCGCGTTCACATCGACCGGCCTGACGGTCCCGGCCGCGCTGCACGAGGTGCCACGGACGATCTTCGGCTCGTCGAAGGACCGCCACTACGACCAGATCGCCTGGTTCTCGGACCCCGCCGGGGGCGTGCCACAGCTGACGCTGGTGCCGACCGGAGCCGCGGGCAGCTTCGACTTCACCGGGCTGGTGCACCGCAACCTGTCGAAGCAGCAGATGTCGTGGCGCGTCTCCGACCACCTGCCGCTGTGGGTCGAGTTCTCCCACTCGGGTCGCCTCATCGGGCCCTAGCGGCTCGAGGCCCGGCGGCTCAGGCGAGGCGCTCGAGCAGACCGAAGGCCGCGCGCTTCAGCTCCTCCACCGAGGTCTGGGCCTGTCGGCGGGTCAGGTGCATCCGCTCGCTGGTCAGGACCACCGGGGGGTCGATGAACGTGGTCGGCGGGGGCTCGCCCCCGGAGACGCTGATGCGCTCGTCGACGTGGTGCAGCCACGACCACGGCACCTCGTGCGGCAGGTCGGCGCCCGTGAGCTCGGCGAAGTAGATCGTCCAGGCCCGCGGGACCACGGACGTGACCTGGTAGCCGCCGCCGCCCAGGGCCACCCAGCGCCCGTGCGCCTTGGCGTGGGCCAGGTCGTGCAGCCGCTGCGCCAGAGCCTGGTAGTCGCCGGTGGTGAGCGCCAGGTGCGCCAGCGGGTCGGTGTAGTGGGTGTCGCACCCGAGCTGGGTCACCAGCACGTCGGGCGCGAAGGCGTCGAGCGCGTCGGGCACGACGGCGTCGAAGGCCTCGAGGTAGACCTCGCCGGGCGTCGAGGGCGCGAGGGGGACGTTGAGGGACGCGCCACGGGCGTCGTCCACGCCGATCTCGTTCGTGAAGCCCGTGCCTGGGAAGAGGTAGCGGCCCGACTCGTGGAGGCTGATCGTCAGCACGCGCGGGTCGTCGTAGAAGAACGCCTGTACGCCGTCGCCGTGATGGGTGTCCACGTCGACGTAGGCCACACGGCGTGCGCCCGCGCGCAGCAGCCATGTGATCGCGGCCGCCGGGTCGTCGTAGACGCAGAACCCGGACGCGCGGTCGGGCATCGCGTGGTGCAGGCCACCCGCCGGGTTGAACGCGTGCGTCGCTCGCCCCTCCCACACCGCCTTCGCGGCGGCGACGGAGGCGCCGCACACCTCCAGGGAGGCCTCGTGCATGCCGCGGAAGACCGGGTTGTCCGCCAGCCCGAGGCCGTAGCGCGGGTCGCCCACGTCGTCGGGGTTCTCGGACAGGCGCTGGACCGCGGCCACGTAGTCCTCGGCGTGCAGCTGGAGGACGTCGTCGGTGCCGAAGTCCTCGGCGGGGAGCGTCAGCACCCCGTCACGGGTGTCGAGGCCGCACGCCCGGATCAGCTCGACCGTCAGCTCCACGCGGATCGGCTTCAGCGGGTGGTGCGGGCCGAAGTCGTAGCGCAGCCGCTGGTCGTTCCAGATCAGAGCGGTGACCATGGCGGCCAGACTAGGCGTCCGGGAGGGGTGGGACGGTCACTCGGGGCTTCCGGTGTGCCGGGCCCGCCTGCGGCGCCGCGACTTCGAGGCGTACATCGCCTCGTCGGCGCGCTCCCAGGCGGCCTCGAGACTGCCGGCGCTGCGGCGGCTCGCGGCGCCGACCGAGGCCGCGATCCCCGAGGCCGCGAGCGCCAGCTCCAGCCGTGAGGTCAGCGCCCGCGCATCGCCGGTGCCGAAGGCGAGGACCGCGAACTCGTCACCGCCGATCCGGGCGACGGTGTCACCGCCGCGCACCTCGGCCGAGAGCGTCGTCGCCAGCCGCCGGAGGATCTCGTCACCGGCGGCATGGCCGAGCCGGTCGTTGATGGACTTGAAGCCGTCCAGGTCGATCACCGCCACCACGGCGTCGTCGCCGCTGCGGCGGCAGCGCTCCTCGGCGGCGCGCAGGGAGCCGCGCCACTGCCGTCGGTTGCCCAGCCCCGTGAGGGAGTCGAGCACCGCCTCGCGTTCGGCGGTGCGCATCCGCCGCTCGAACTCCTGCGTGGTCGCAACCAACCGCTCGACCACCGCGACCAGATCCGCGGGGTCGCCCCCAAGCGCAGCCTCGACGGCGCGTTCCGCCTCGGCCGCGCTCAGGTAGGGCTCGGGAGGACGCGGCGCGATGTGCGCTGTGCTGGCGCCCTTCCGCGGCTGCGGCTGCGTCAGGCTGGAGCACCCTCCTCGGTCTGAGCCGATGAGAACATGCCGGGCAGGTCGAAGGCCAGGTCGGCCAGGTGACCGGCGCAGCAGCGATGTGTCGCGAGATGGCCCGGCAGTCGATCTTCAACCGCCGAGCGCAGCGTCTGCACCCGATCGGTGACCTCGCGCGTTGCGAGGTCTAGCAGATCCATCTCAGCCACGGCGGCGGCCACGGCCTTGCGGCAGCAGCCGAACACCGGGGTCTCATCACGCCAGGCGGCTTCGAACTCCTTGAGTACGGACTCGGCGACGGCGGTCGACGTTGTCACTTGGTGCTCCCGGTCGATGTCGGCCTGGACTTCTCACCATACCCAGACCCCCCACTTGCGCAACGCAAGGGTCGCACCACCGTGTGTCAGCCGCGTGAGACCAGGGCGCGCAGGAAGAAGGTGAGGTTCGCGGGACGCTCCGCCAGGCGGCGCATGAAGTACGGGTACCACTGGTCGCCGAACGGCACGTAGACGCGCACGCGGTAGCCGTCGCGCACGAGCGCCTGCTGCAGCGGCGTCCGGATCCCGTACAGCATCTGGAACTCGAACTCCGACCGGTCCTTGCCGAGCTGGGCGGCGCGGTTGCGGATGTAGTCGATGAGCACGTCATCGTGCGTCGCGAAGCGTGGGTAGCGCCCGTGCTGGAGCAGGTAGTCGGCGCACTCCTCGTAGGAGCGCGAGACCTCGGGCCGCGACTGGTAGGCGATGGTGGCCGGCTCCGCGTACGCGCCCTTGCACAGGCGCAGGCTCGCCCCTCCGGAGGCGAGGGAGGACAGCCGCTCGACGTCCGCCCGGGTGCGGTGCAGGTAGGCCTGGACGGCGCACCCGACGTTGGTGTGCCCGGCGGCGTGCAGGTCCTCGACCAGCTTGATCGTGGCCTCGGTGACGTTGCTGCCCTCCATGTCGATCGTCACATGCGCGTCGTGGCTCGGGTGCGCAGGATCGGTGGAGGTGTCCGGCAGCCGCTCGGTCGCGGCCGCGATGTCGGCGAGGAGCTCGAGGCACAGGGCCGGCGCGAAGCCCAGCCCCATCTGGGTCGGCTTGACCGACACGCCGCAGGGCAGGCCCTCCTCGCCGATGCGGTCGATGGCCTCCAGGTACATCTTCGCCGCGCCGCGGGCCTCGGCCTCGGTGTTCACCGCCTCGCCGAGGTAGTCGAACGTGACCGTGCGTCCGGTCGAGGCGAGCTCGCGCGTCACCTCGAGCCCCTGCTCGAGGGTCTCCCCTGCGACGAACCGCAGGGTCAGGTCACGGGTGATGCGACGCCCCGATATCTGGCGCTCCAGCCACTGGCTTTCGGAAGCCTTGATAAGTGCAGTGCGGAGCATGCGGCGGACGCCTCCTCGGGGCTTGCGAAGACGAGGCCGTTGACGGCCCTGACCGGCCCATGGTAGTGGAGCGCGCGGGCCCCCAGATTCACGTGATCGGGTTGCGCGGTGCGCCACGCAGCTCGCGCCAGCGCTGCTCTCGCTCGATGTAGCCGGCGAAGCCGAGTCGCAGGGCCTTCTCGAAGGCCTCGTCGGCCAGGGCGAGCAGCTGGCCGAGCACCACGTCAAGCTCCTCGGAGGTCACGGCGGCCGACGGCAGCACCCCGACGAGCAGGACGTCGCCGGTCTCGGCGACGGCGAAGCGCAGGATGTGCGAGCGCAGGTGGCGCCCCAGCAGATAGCGGTAGAGCTGCGCCTCGTTCTCGTCTGGGGCGCGCATGAAGAACGACTGGACGGCGAGGTGGCGCTCACCGAGGTCGAGGAACACCGGCACGGTCCGCTTGCGCTCGCCGGCCAGCATGCAGAACCAGCTGTCCTCGCCGAGCTCCTCGAGCTCGAGCCCGCTGGCGGCGGCGAAGGACAGCACGGCCGCCCGCGCCGCCTCGCGGGCTCGGTGGATCTCGCTCACGCTCCCTGCTCGAGGCGTCGCAGCTCGGTGCGACGAGCACCTGCGTCGAGCACCCGCTGGTACAGCTCCAGGGTCGCACGAGCGGTGCGCTGCCAGGAGGTCCGGGCCGCTCGGCGCAGCCCCGCCTCCGCTGCCGCCTGCCGCGCGCGCGGGTCGGTGAGGTAGGGCGCCAGGGCCGCCGCGAACGCCTCGGGTGTCCGCTCGGGCACCAGCGTCCCCCCGCCGCCATCGAGGACGTGGCGCAGCCCCCCGACATCGGCCGCCACCACCGGCGTTCCGCTGGCCTGCGCCTCGAGCGCGACCAGCCCGAAGCTCTCCGAGTGGCTGGGGACGATCACGGCGTCGGCGGCGCGGTAGAGGCTCGCGAGCTCGTGCTGCTGGCGCGGCTTGAGCAGGGCGACGCGGTCGCCCACCCCGAGGCTCTCGGCGAGCCGCCGCAGGGCCGGCGGGTCGACGGTGCCGATGCCGTTCCCGCTCGCTCCGCCGACGATCACGAGTCGAGTGGGCACGCCGTCGTCCGGCAGCAGCCGGTCAAGGGCGGGCAGCACGCGCACCGCGAGATCGGGGGCCTTCAGCGGTTGCAGGCGCCCCACGAACAGGACGATCCGACCGCCCCCGAGCGTCCGGCGCTCCGCCAGGCGGTCGCCGTCCGGCCGGAACACGGTCAGGTCCACGCCCGGCTCGATCACGTGGACCGCGCCCGGTGCGGCGCCGTACCGGTCCACGAGCAGCTGCCGCTCGGTGGCCGTCGAGGCGATCAGCGCATCCGCGGTGCTGGCGATCCGCTCCTCGGCCGTGAGCCGCAGGGCGGGCTCGGGCGCGTCCCCCGGCGCCAGGGAGTCGTTCTTCTGGCGTGCGAGCGTGTGGAAGGTCTGCACCAGCGGGATGCCCAGGCGCGCCTTGGCCTGGCGTCCGACCCAGCCGCTCATCCAGTAGTGGCCGTGGATCAGGTCGACCCCGGCCAGGGCGGGATGCGTCGACAGCGCCAGGTAGAAGGCGCACAGGTGCGAGGCCTGGTCCTCCTTCGACAGGTGCGGCGGCCCCGCCTTGATGTGGTGCACCGCGTAGCCGTCGTCGGTGCGGATGGTCGGTGGCAGGTCCGCACCGTTGGCCCGGGTGAAGACCTCCACGGAGGAGCCCTCGGCGACCAGGCGGGCCGCGAGCTCCCGGACGGCGACGTTCATGCCGCCGCTGTCACCGCTGCCGGGCTGCTCCAGCGGCGAGGTGTGCACGGACAGGAGCGCCACACGCAGCGAAGCGCGCCCCGAGACGGGCGCGCTTCGTGCCGTTGTCGTCACTTCTTCGGGCCTTCCGAACGGGAGCTGGGGGGTTACCCGGCATGGTAGCCACCACGTCCACGGCTAACCTCGCCCCCGCCGTCGGCCCGCTGCCGCCGCTACTTCTTGGCGGCGGTCTTGGCCTTCGGCTTGGCGGCGGCCTTGGCCTCGGCCTTGGCGTCGGCGTCGGCCTTGGCGTCGACCTCGGCCTTGGTGTCGACCTCGGCGGTGTCCGCGGCCTCCGCGTCCTCGGTCGCCTGCTCGGCTGCCTGGACGCCACGCTCGACGGCCTCGGCGCCGCGCCGCAGAACGGCCCGGGCCTGCTCGGCGGCCCGGCGCAGAGCCGGTCCCGCGTTGAGCTCGCGGGCGACCTCGCGTCCGCGGTCGGCGTAGACGTCGATGCCCTCGGCGGCCTTGGCGGACCAGGTCCGCAGGGCCTTGACGGCCTCGTCGGCCAGGCCGAGCGCCGCGTAGGCGCCCTCGACGGCCAGCTCGCGCAGGGCGGTCAGGGTCAGCTCGTCGTCGACCCTGGTCTGCTCGGTCTTGGTGTCATCGTTCTTGGTGGCGGTCGCCATCTCTCTTCCTTCCCTCGGCTCTCTCCGGTTGATCTGCTTGCTCGGCGGGTTCGGCGCGCTCGGCGGCGCGCACCGCCTCCAGAACCTGCTCGGGCGTGTCCGTGCGGTCGGCGCGGAACGACAGGTAGACCTCGAGCAGGGCGCGCTTCTGCTTGTCGTTGAGCCAGCGGTCCGTCGCGATGCGGACTGCGAGGTCGTCGTCGCGCTCGTCGAGGATCCCGGCCTTCACGTAGAGCGTCTCCGCGCTGATCCGCAGCGCCTCGGCGACGCGCTGGAGGATGTCGGCGGAGGGCTTGCGGAGGCCGCGCTCGATCTGGGACAGATACGGGTTCGACACGCCCGCCTGCTGGGCGAGGTGCCTCAGGCTCAGCTCGGCGCTCTGGCGCTGGTCGCGGATGAAGGCGCCCAGCTCGCGCAGCTTGGAGGCGGCCGCAGAAGTGGCGTCCTTGCCCACCATGCTGAACCCCCGTGCCGGCCTGCTAACGTTTGCATACCCGATGATATACTTTTGCAAGCAGTCGGCAACCGACCGGTGGGATCAGCCTCGGCCGGACAGGAGCCGATGCACCTGCTCATCCACCTCGAGCGCTCCGTGCGGCCGTCCACCGCCGAGCACGGCGGGCCGGCGCACCTGCTCGGGGGTGCGGGCGCCTAGGGCCGACAGCAGGCAGGCGGCGACCGGGGCTGCCGCGCGGTTGCCGCCGTCGGCGATCTTCACCGCGATGCCGACCGGGCCGTTGGGCAGAGCCGCCGCGGCGGCGAAAACCGCCTCGGCGCCGCGCTTGGCCAGCACCCGCCCGTCGGCCTGCATCAGGGCGGTGTCCGCCGAACCGGGACCGCCGACCAGGTCCGGGTACATGCTCATGGCCGCGCTCACGCGCAGGAGGTCGCCTTCGCCCGCCTCGGCCAGCCGCGCGAAAGCGGTTGCGAGACCCGCCAGCGGCAGCCGCCACGCCGGCGCTCCGCAGCCGTCGACGCCCGGGCCCAGAGGCGTCTCGCCCGACACGCGTCGCAACTGCTCGAACACGGCCTTCTGCAGCGGCTCGTCCGGAGCGAGGTAGGTCGACGGATCCCGCCCCGTCGCGACCTGCGCGAGGAGGAAGGCCGCGTGCTTGCCGGAGCAGTTGTGCGCCAGGGGGGTGGGCTCGCGCTGGGAGAGCGCGGCGAGGTGGTCGACCGGTAGGGCCGGCGGGCACCGGAGCGCAGACTCGTCGAGGTCGGCCAGCGCGAGCAGGCGGGCAGCCTCGATCTGATGGTCGTCGCCGCCGAAGTGCGACGCGCTGGCGATCGCGAGCCCCCGCTGACCCAGATCCGGCCCCCCCGAACCGAGCAGCTCGAGCACGGCGAGCGCCTGGAAGGGCTTGACCGAGGAGCGCACGTAGGTGTCCCTGCGCGGGTCTCCCAGAGCGGCGACGACCACGCCATCGGGCGTGCACACGGCCACCGAGCCGCGGTGCACCGACTCGACCACGCCGTCGCGGGTCAGCTGCGCGAGGATCGGCTCCGGGGCGGACATGGCCGGGACGCTACCCGAAGCCACGCCGGTGGAGCGGGCTCAGCGCTCGGGCTTGTCGGGCAGCGCGGTGCTCAGGATCGCGTCCAGGTCCGCCTCGCCCTCGCGGTAGCGGAGGACCAGCTCGGCCTGAAGGGCGTCGAGGTTGTCCAGCACCGCCCGGCGGAGCTTGGACAGCTTCTGCTCCTCGGCTTCCAGGCGCTCGACGAGGTCCTCGATCTCGGCCGTCTCGAGGTCGGGCAGGCGCCCGAGGGAGATCAGCTCGGAGACGTCGCTGCTGCGGCGGTGCGGCGAGTCGGAAGGCTGGTACATGCCGACCGAGCGCGCCTGGCGAGCGCCCGTGGGCGGTGCGTCGGCCAGGATTGTCACCAGCCGCTTCACCAGCGCCTCGGGGTCGTCGCCGTCGTCCTGTGGCTCCTCGCCGCGACGGCGGCGCAGCTCGGCGCGCGCGATGTCCAGCTGCCCATGCACCACGCGGCGGGCGTAGGACAGCTCCGCCTCCTCCTCGCGGCACTCGTCGCGCAGGGAGCGCAGGACCGCCACAGGGTGCTCGGACAGGCCGTCGAGCAGGTCCGGTGCCGAGACACGATCGATGCGGCGCCTGCCGCTCGGTGTGCTGCTCAACGGTGCTCCCTCCGTGCAGTCTCGATGTCGGCTGATGCTACCCCCGGGGTGCGCCGATCCGACCGGGTCATCGGCACAGCGCGGCGGCCAGGGGGTAGGGGTTGACGGCTGCTCCCCCGCCGGGGTGGTACTGCCAGTGAAGGTGCGGCGGGGTGGTGCGCGCGTTGCCCGAGTTGCCGTTGGCGCCGACCACGTCGCCGGCCAGCACACGCTGGCCCACCTCGACGTAGACCTCGGACAGGTGCGCGTAGTAGTAGCGGTCGCCGGCGTCGTCCACCAGGTGGAACGAGAGACCGCCGAGGCGGTTGGTGCCGACCTTGGTGATCGTGCCGTCGGCGACCGCGTACAGCGGCATCCCGTAGTCCGCGAACATGTCGACGCCCTGGTGGCTGCGGCCGCCGGAGCGGGCGAAGCCCCACGAGTCGATGAAGGCGTTGGGCGCTCCGATGGGGCACACCTTGCCGTCGAGCCGCGGGAGCACGCCCGCGGAGGCGCGCGCCAGCGCCGCGGCGCGAGCGGCCTCCTCGGCGCGGCGCCGCTCCTCCTCGATGCGCTCGCGAGCGGCCGCCTCGGCGCTGCTCACCGCAGCAGCGGCGGTCTTGGCGTCCGCCTGGGCCTGCTGGAGCGCCGCGGTCAGCCGCTGCGCCGCTGCGGCAGCCTCCGCGTTGGCAGCTGCCACGCCGGCGGACACCACCGCGTGCTGTCGGGCTTCATCGGTCACGCGCTCGGCCAGCTGCTGTGCGCGGCGTGCGCGCTGCTGCTCGGCTTCTGCCACCTGCTCCAGCAGCGCGGCGCGGTGCAGCGCGGTGGCGGCGTCGGGAGCGGAGGCAAGCGCTTCGGTGAGGGCCAGTCCGGCGCCGGCCTGGCGGTAGGAGGCGGAGATCGCCATGGCCAGCGCATCCCGGGCCTCGTCGGCCCTCTGCTGGCCGGTCCGTGCGTCGGCCCGCCGCGACTCCTCCTCGGCTGCGAGCCGCTCCAGATGCGCGTTGGCGCGCTCATAGGCCGCCGCGGCCTCATCCAGCTCCGCCGCAAGCGCGGCTGCCTCCGCGCGCTCGGCGGCCAGGCGCTGACGGGCCTGCACCACGGCCGGGTCCGAATCCACATCATCGGCCGCCCCAGCGGGCGCGACGGTCGGGCCGATGACCGCCAGCGCGCAGGCGAAGGCGATGCCTGCGAGCAGGCGCCGACGCAGGTGGACCGCTCTGGGTGCTGGGCTCACCCGCGGGTTGTCGTCAGGAACCCCGCAGATCTTGAGCCCGTGCGGCGGCCCCTCAGGGCATCGCCGGGCGCGGGTCCATCCGCTGGAACGCCTCCTGGTCGCGGGTGATCTCGGCCAGGGCCTCGGCGCGGGACCCGAACCCGTCGACCCGGACCGTCTTGCCCTCGAGGTCCTTGTAGATCGAGAAGAAGTGCCCGATCTCGTCGAGCAGGTGCTTGGGCACGTGCTCGAGCTCGGTGACCTGCCGCCAGCGCGGGTCGGAGTCCGGCACCGAGATGATCTTGGCGTCCCGGCCCTTGTCGTCGGTCATATAGAAGATCCCGACCACGCGAGCGCGGATGCTGCAGCCGGGGAAGGTGGGCTCCCCAAGGATCACCAGGGCGTCGAGCGGGTCGGAGTCCTCCGCCCACGTGTCCGGCACGAAGCCATAGTCGCCGGGGTACTGCACGGAGCTGAACAGCATGCGGTCGAGCCGGAAGCGCCCGGTGTGATGGTCCCACTCGTACTTGTTGCGCGAGCCCTTTGGGATCTCGACGAAGACGTCCACCACGTCCGGGGTCATCGGGTTGCTCCTGTTCCGGGACCTTCGGTCGCAGGGTACGCCGTCGCGCGAGCCGGGTAGACCCGGCCGACCGAAGGAGGCCTCCATGGACACCGACCCCCAGCCGTCACCGATACCAGATCCGGGCGAGCCCACCCCGCTGCCCGACCCCGGGGAGCCACGGCCCATCCCCGACCCGGGTGAGCCGGGCCCGCTGCC
>CAZVUW010000023.1:1328-2598 GCA_964629825.1 uncultured Actinomycetota bacterium | reverse complement strand
GCCGAACAGCTTGACGTGCACCAGCAGGTGCGGGAGCTGGAGCGCCGGGCGCCGCCGTCGCCAGCCCTCCGGCAGGGGCCAGGTGGCCTCGTAGGCCGCCCAGAAGTCATCGGGGAAGCCGCCGAACAGCGCCGCGAATGCCAGCTCGTACTCGCGGTCGGCGTGGTGCACGGCCGGGTCGATCAGCCAGCGGCCATCGATGACGTTGCCGATCCACAGGTCGCCGTGCACGAGGCTGGCCGGCGGCCGGTGACCGAGCAGGTCCTCGGCGTTGCGCTCCAGCCCGCGCAGGATGCGGCGTCGCAGGTCCTCGGGCAGCGCAGGAGCGTCGAGGTATGGCAGCACCCGGCGCTGGGCGAAGAACTCGGGCCAGCTCTCCAGGTAGCCGTTGTGCTGGACGAGGGGGCCGATGCGGTTGTCGGTCGGCCAGCCGTACGCGGGCCCGGTGCTGGCGTGCTGGGCGGCCAGCCGCTTGCCCAGATCCGGCCAGTCCGGCGGGCCGGACACGTGCTCCAGGATCAGGCGGGTGTCCTCGACGGCCAGGACCTCCGGGACCGGTGTGCCTGCGGCGGCCAGGGCGCGGAGACCGTCCGCCTCGATCGCCGCGGGGTACGGCGTCTCCTTGACCACGACGGTCTTGCCGTCATCCAGCTCGACCGCCCAGACGTCGCAGATCGAGCCACCGCCCAGCCGCCGCCACCGCTCGCGCGGTGGCAGCCTCACGCCGCCGCTTCCAGGCGCTGCCGGACGTGGTCGAGGACGCCCCTAGCGGCCCGGGTGATGATCTCGACCACTTCGGTGAACCCGTCCGGTCCGCCGTAGTAGGGGTCCGGCACGTCGAGGCCGCCGCCGCCCGGCTCGAAGTCACGCATGAGGTGGATGCGGTCGAGCAGATCCTGGTCGCCGGCCGCCATGGCGCGCAGATCGAACAGGTTGTGCCGGTCCATCGCGAGGATCAGGTCGTGCCCGGCGAGCTCCTCGGCGAGGACCTGGCGGGCCTTGCCGCCCAGCGTGATTCCGGCGCGCGCGGCGGCCTCGGTCATGCGGCGGTCGGGAGGCGACCCGATGTGCCAGTCACCGGTGCCGGCCGAGTCGATCTCGACCCGCTCACCAAGGCCCGCCTGCTCGAACACCGAGCGCAGAACCGCCTCGGCGGTGGGCGAGCGGCAGATGTTGCCGAGGCAGACGACCAGGATCTTGTACTTGTCCTCCATGGCTCTCACGCTAGCCGCTCAAGTAGCGAACGCGATAGCGGCCCTAGCCAGCCGCT
>CAZVUW010000023.1:0-1228 GCA_964629825.1 uncultured Actinomycetota bacterium | reverse complement strand
GCTCTCACGCTAGCCGCTCAAGTAGCGAACGCGATAGCGGCCCTAGCCAGCCGCTATCTGAGGGCGGTGGGGGCCGCCGAGCGGGTACGGTCCGCGGTAGTCCAGCCCCAAAGGAGCGAAGCATGAACGTCGAACCCGGCGACGAGGCCCCCGACTTCACCCTGCCCGACGCGAACGGACAGGAGTGGCGGCTGAGCGACCACCGGGGTCAGACCGTGGTCCTGTACTTCTACCCGCGCGACGACACGCCCGGCTGCACCGACCAGGCCTGCGACGTGCGCGACCACTGGTCCGAGTTCGCCAGCCTCAACGTCGAGGTCGTCGGCATCTCTCCCGACGACTCGGCCAGCCACGCCGCGTTCGCCGCCCGGCACGAGCTGCCCCACACCCTCCTGGCGGACACGGAGCGCACCGTGCTCCAGCGCTACGGCGCCTGGGGCAAGAAGTCGATGTACGGGCGCGAGTACGAGGGCGTCATCCGCTCCTCGGTGGTCATCGGCCCCGACGGCGTGGTCGCGGCGGTGTTCGACAAGATCAAGCCCAAGGATCAGTCGCGCAAGGCGCTCGAGGCGGTCAAGGCCCTGCTCCCCAGCTGATCCCACCCCGCCCGCTCGCGCCCCCTCGCGCCGCCTCGCGCTCGACCCTCGCGCTCGATGTTGTATTGGCCGCGAATGTCCGCCGAGAACAACATCCGCGCGGGGTTGGGCCCCCTACGCCCGTTGAGCCGCCGCGCCCGACCGCGCCCCCTCGCGCTCGATGTTGTACTGGCCGCAAATGTGCGCCAAGAACAACATCCGCGCGGGGTGGGGCGGGGGTGGTGGGCTGGTGGACTGGTCGGGGTGGGCTAGCGGCGGCGCAGCAGGCCGGCCGGGCGAGCGCCCCCCTCCTCCGCGCCTGGCTGGGGCAGGTCCGCGCCGACGAGCTTCCGCACCCGGCCGGTGAAGTCGGAGCCGGTCAACGTCCCGTCGCCTAGCACGTCGCCGCTGTCGCGGTCGATGGGCAGCAGCGCGAGGGCGGCGACCGGGTCGCCAGTCGGGGCGACGCTGGTCAGCTCGCCGCGCCCGTCGCCTGCCTGGACCTCGGCTCCGACCTCGGCGCGGCGGTCGAGCTCGACCAGGGCGAGCGCGCGCCGCGGACGGCCGAGGTTCCAGGTCTTGGCGATCGACTCCTGACCCGGGTAGCAGCCCTTGCGCAGGTGGACGTGGGTCGGCAGCAGCCCCAGCTCCTG
>CAZVUW010000022.1:8992-35363 GCA_964629825.1 uncultured Actinomycetota bacterium | reverse complement strand
TAGGCGCCCATGCGGCGGCGGAGCCAGGCGCGGACCTGCTCGGCGGTCTCGCGGGGGCCGAGCTCGCGGTACAGCTCGGCGGTGCGCCGGGCTAGGTGCAGCGGGGTCTTGCGGGTGGGCTTGACGTCCGAGGCCAGGAAGGCGGGCTTGCCCTCGCCGGTGACGTCGGCGGCGCGGTGCGGTCGGCGGGCGAACTCGACGATGGGTGCGAGCGCCTTCTCCCAGGTCATCTCGGGGGCGAGGGCGCGGACGTTGGCGGCGCAGGCCTCGTAGAAGTCGCGGTCGGTGCGCAGGCGCCGGATGGCCTCGGCCAGGCCGTCGACGTCTTCGGCCGGCACAGTGATCCCGAGGTCGTGCCGCGACACGAGCCGCGACAGCGAGTCGCCCTGGGTGGCGATGATCGGCAGGCCGGCCCACAGGTAGTCGAGGATCCGGGTGCGGTAGCTGTAGGCCGTCTCCACGTGGTCGTAGTGGGTGGAGACACCGACGTCGCACTCCAGCAGGTAGTCGGCCCGGCGCTCGTACTCGACCCAGCCCGGGTTGAACACCACCTGGCGACCCAGCAGGTCGAGCTCCTCGGCCAGCGAGTGCGCCGCCGCGGCCATGCGCATCTTCGGCACGTCCGGGTTGGGGTGCGCCGAGCCCATGAAGAACAGCTTCACGTCCGGCAGGTCCTTGGAGACCTCGCCGACGGCGCGGATCAGCGTCAGCGGGTCGAACCAGTTGTAGATCCCGCCGCCCCACAGCAGGACGAAGTCGTCGCGCTCGACGCCGTCGACGACGCCCTTGAGCACGTCGCCGGTCTTCTTGGGCGGCTCCGAGGGCAGCCCGAACGGGGCCACGTCGATCAGCTGCCGCAGCGACGGGTCGGCGTCGTAGGTCAGCGGGTTCACGCGCCCGACGCCGCTGAGCTGGCCGAGCCAGAAGTCGCGCTGCTTCTCCGAGGCGCAGACGAAGAAGTCCCCGCGCTCGAGCTGCTCGTTGAGGACCTGGACATCGCTGCGGGCGGTGGCGTGGCGCTCGCTCGGTGCGTCGAAGCGCCGCAGCTCGAGCCCCTCTAGGTGGAACGGGTCGTAGATGTCGACCAGCAGCGGCAGGTCCGACTCGGTGATCTCCGGGTGGAAGTACATGATGAAGCCCTGGAAGATCACCAGGTCGGTCTCGGCCAGGAGGGCCTCGAGGCTGCCGTCGCCGATGGTCGTCACGGTGAACTGCTCGCTCGTGACCTCGGCCGGCCGGGTGGTGGCGAGGACGACGTCGTGCTCGGCCGACAGCACCCGCGCCATCTCCCAGCAGCGGATCGCCGGGCCCGCCATGCGCTTGCCGAGGTGGTCGGCCGTGATGATGAGCACGCGGCCCCGCGGCCGCATGGCCTCGTCGATGCGCCAGCCCTGGACGACGTTCTCGAACGTGGTTATGAAGTCGCGATCGGGGTGGTTGGGCAGCAGCGGCTTCTCGAACAGCTTGACGATGGCGCGGTCGTCGACGACGCGGCGGCGCTGCACCTCCTCGCGGCGGCGCAGCGTGTCGGCCAGCTCCACGCCCCAGTCGCGGATCGCGGCCAGATGGGACGCGGTGGTCGCCGTCAGCGACACGTCGCCGATCGGGGTGGTGTCCGCGCCGATGCGGAAGTCCGGCAGGCGCTTCGGGTCGTCGGCCAGGCCGCGCAGCAGCGACAGCGCGATCGAGCCGGGCAGCACCCGCGCCAGCGTCTCGTCGCCGTAGTTCTTGACCAGCATCCGCAGCGCGTTGCGCTCCAGCAGGTAGCGCTCGCGCGGGTAGCCGAAGCGCTCGATGGTGCCGTGGTGGCGGTGGTAGACGACCGAGGTCGGCAGGTAGGTGACCTCGTGGCCGTACAGCCACAGCCGCCAGCCGAAGTCGACGTCCTCGAAGAAGGCGAAGAAGGTCTCGTCGAAGCCGCCGACGTCGAGGAAGAGCTCGCGCGGCACGACCATCGCCCCACCCGAGGCGAACAGCGTCGGCCGCGCGGCCTCTTCGGCCGGGTCGTCGGGTCGGTCGTTGCCCGCGGCGAAGCCGTGCCCGTAGAAGGCCATCTGCCCGCCGGCGTAGTCGACCGTCGTGCGGTCCTCGCGCAGGATCTTGCTGGCCACGCACGCGGTGCGGTTGCCGAGCTCGAGGTGCCGCACCGCCTCGGACAGCCAGGCCGGGTCGGCCTCGGCGTCGTTGTTGATCAGCGCCAGGTACTTGCCGGTCGCCGCCCGTGCGCCCTGGTTGACCACCGGCGAGAAGCCGAGGTTGGTCTTGTTGCGCAGCAGCCGGATGCGCTCGCCGTGCGCCTTCTCCAGCGCCTCGACCGACCCGTCCGTCGACGCGTTGTCGATGACCAGGATCTCGAGCCGGTCGTCGGGGTAGTCGAGCCCGAGCAGCGACTCGACGCAGCGCAGCAGGTACTCGCGGCCGTTGTGGTTGATCACGACGACCGAGGCGGTGGGCCACTCGGGGTTCTTTGGCATGGCGTCAGGAGGCTATCCGACCGCCGCAGCGCGCCGGCGCCGCGCGGCCCGTCCATCGGTCACCCCGAACGGGCACGCTGACAAGCCCTCAGACGAGGTGCGGGGTCATCGCCTCCAGCAGCAGCTCCGGACGCTCGACCTGCGGCAGGTGGGCGACGCCGGGCAGCTCGCGCAGGGTGGCGCCGGGGATCCGCTCGGCGGCCGCGGCGGCGAGGGCGGTGCCGCTGGGCTCGTCCAGCTCGCAGGTGAGGACCAGGGTCGGCACGGCGACCGCCTCCAGCCGTGGCCAGGCGGGCGGGCGGGGCCGCTCCTCTCCGGGGTCCTCGGCCCGCAGGGCGCGCCCGTTCATGTCCAGGAAGAGCTCCCGCGCCGCACCCCTGACCCGGCCCTCCGCGGAGGTCGGGCCGTCGAGCCAGTAGTGCGCCTCGAGCCGGTTGACCTCGTCGACGTCGCCGCGCTCTTCCGCTGCCCCGATCAGACGGGCCAGCTCGAGCACCTCCGGTGGGTCATCGACCTCGAGCTCCGCCCCTGAGACCGCGGGAGCGACCAGGACGAGCCCGCGCACCCGGTCGGGAAGGGCCAGCGCCGCGTCGAGCGCGATCAGCCCGCCCATCGAGCTGCCTACCAGCAGGGCGTCCCGCGCGCCCACGGCCTCCATCACCGCGACCAGGTCGTCCAGATCCGAGTGCGGGCCCGTCTCATAGGTGGTGTCGCCGAAGCCGCGCCGGTCGTAGGACACCATCTTGAAGCGGTCGGACAGCGCCTCGGCCACGGCGCGCCAGCTGCGGCGATCCGCGACGCCGGCGTGCAGCAGCACCACGGCCGGTCCCTCGCCCACCACCTCGGCCATCAGCACGGCGTTCTCGGCGGGGACCTTCAGCTGCTGCGCCATCGGACCTCCGGTGCTCAGCCGTCTCTGAGCGGGTGGTAGCGGGGGCCGCCCTCCTCGAGCGGGGGCGGCAGCGACTCGGCCGGCCAGACGCCGTCCGGGTTGGAGACGGCCACGCGCGTGTTGAGCTGGGCGACACCGAAGTCGTACAGCTCGCCGGCGACCTTCAGCGTCCGCGCCGCCTGCCAGCGGTCGTGGACGACGTTGGAGGTCGCGCTGCCGACGAACAGGTCGATCAGGTACTCGCCGGCGACGACGTTCGCGTCGACGTCGAAGGTGAGGGTCGCGCTGTGACCGGGCGGCGGCGGGGCGAGGTAGGTGCCGCGCCAGGACGTGCGCGTCTCGTAGACGTACAGGGCCATGTCGCCGCGGCGGAGGCTGAAGCCGGCCGTCAGCCCGCCGTCGGCCACCACGTCCTCGACCGCCTCGATGTCGAACGACAGGCGCAGGGGGGCGCCGCTCGGCAGGGGCCCGGACAGCGGGCCCTCGGGGGTCTCGAGGCGGACGTCGGTGACGCGCACCCGTCCGTCGCCGGTGCGGCGGGACTGGGGGGTCTCCTCGGGCTCGGACTGGCGCGGGTCGCGGTCGCCGTGGATGAGCTCGGTGTAGCGCTCGATGGCCTGCTCGGTGGGGCCGTCGAAGACCAGCTGGCCGCGGTGCAGCACCAGCGTCCGCTCGCACAGCGCCCGCACCGAGGCGAGGTCGTGGCTGACCAAGACCACCGTCTTGCCGCGCTGGTTGAAGCTGCGCATCCGGTCCAGCGAGCGCTCCTGGAAGTAGGCGTCGCCGACGCTCAGGACCTCGTCGACCAGCAGGATGTCCGGGTCGACGTGCACCGCGATCGCGAAGCCGAGGCGCACGTACATGCCGGAGGAGTAGTTGCGCACCGGCTGGTCGATGAACTCGGTCACGCCGGCGAACTCGCAGATGGAGTCGAAGGCGGCCTCCAGCTCGGCGCGCGGCATCCCGAGGATCGCGCCGTTGAGGAAGATGTTCTCGCGGCCGGACAGGTCCGGGTGGAAGCCGGCGCCCAGCTCCAGCAGGGTCGCGACGCGCCCGTTCACCTCGACGCTGCCCTGGTCGGCGGGGAGGATGCGCGCCAGGCACTTGAGCAGGGTCGACTTGCCGGAGCCGTTGTGGCCGATGATCCCGAGGCTCTCGCCGTGGCGCACGGTGAACGACACGCCCGCGAGGGCGTGGAACTCCTCGTAGCGGGCGCGTCGGAAGCGGTACAGGCGCTCTTTGAGCCCGGGCGGGCGCTCGGCGTAGAGGCGGAAGACCTCGTGCAGGTCCGTCACGCGGATCGCGACCCGCTCGTCGCCTGGCCCTGGAGCAGTCATCGGTCGCGGAGCCTTCACGGACGGCGGCACGGCTAGACCACAGGGTACGGCGTGCACTCCTGGGCGGCGGGCCACGCTATCACGGGCCCCTGACTAGGCGGCTACCGCTTCGCTACATGAGCCGCTTAGGCTGTGCCCGCATGGCCAGCCCACCCGCACGCGCCCAGACCGACGGCCGCTGGCCGTCGGTGTCGGTCGTGGTCGTCAACTACGACGGCCTCGACTACATCGACCGCTGCCTGGGCTCGCTGCGGGAGCTGAGCTACCCGGCCGAGCAGGTCGAGGTCATCGTCGTCGACAACGGCTCCACCGACGGGTCGGTCGAGCACCTCCGGCAGCACTACCCCGAGGTGCGGCTGATCGCCAACGAGACCAACACGGGGTTCGCGCCGGCCGTCAACCAGGGCGCCGAGGCCGCCTCCGGCACCTACCTGGCGCTGATCAACAACGACGCCGAGGCCGACCGCAGCTGGCTGCGCGCCGCCATCCACGAGCTCGAGACCGAGCCGACGATAGCCTGCGTCGCCAGCAAGATCCTGCGTTCGGACCGCGTCACCATCGACTACGCGGGCGGGCAGATGGCCTTCTACGGCCACGGGTTCGCCAAGGACGTCCACCACCCCGACCGCCACGACGACGTCAACCGCGACACGCTGTTCGCCTCCGGCGGCGCGATGATCGTGCGGCGGCGGACCTTCCTGGACACCGGCGGCTTCGACGCCAGCTACTTCGCGTTCTTCGAGGACGTCGACTTCGGCTGGCGGCTCAACCTGCTGGGCCACCGCGTGCGCTACGTCCCGGCCTCGGTCGTCTACCATCGCCACCACGGCACGATCGAGCGCTTCGGTGACGCCCGCGAGGCCTACCTGCTGGAACGCAACGCGCTGGCGACCATCTTCAAGAACTACGGCGACGAGCAGCTGGCGCGGGTCCTGCCGACCTCGGTGCTGCTGAGCGTCTTCCGCGGCGTGGACGTCGAGGGCACGGAGCTGCCCGACTACCGCATCACCGAGGGCGCCAAGCCGCTCGAGACCATGACCATCTCGGCGCGCACCGGTGCGCACCTGGCGGCGCTGCGCGACTTCGCCCTGATGCTGGACGACCTGGTCGACAAGCGCACCGTCATCCAGGCCCGCCGGCGTGTGGACGACCGCGCCGTGATGAAGCTGTTCGAGACCTCGCTTCAGCCCAACATCTACGAGCCCGCCTTCCTCGAGGCCTACGACAAGCTGCTGCGCGCGTTCGAGCTGCGCGACCACGCTCGCCCGCGCTCGCGCGTCCTGGCGCTGACCACCGAGCACATCGGCGAGCACATGACCGCCGCCGGGGCGCGCGCCTGGGAGATCGCGCGGCTGCTGGCCCACGAGCACGAGGTGGTGCTCGCCTCCACGCGCCCGCCCGAGCGCAGCGAGCCCTCGTTCCAGACGCTCCTGGCCGAGCCGTCCCTGATCGACCAGCACCTGCCCGCCGTCGACGTGGTCATCGCCCACGGGCGGGTGCTGGACCAGTTCCCGCAGGTCGAGGCCGCGGACGTGCCCCTGGTGCTGGACCTCGCCGACCCGGTGCACCTGGCCAACCTCAACCGCCCCGGCGGCGACGCCGCGGTCGAGGCGCTGAACCGCCAGCTCCGCCGCGCCGACTTCGTCGTGTGCGCCAGCGGCAAGCAGCGCGACTTCTGGCTGGGCCAGCTCGCGGGTCTGGGTCGGGTCAACCCGGCGACGTTCGACCAGGACTCGTCGCTGCGCAGCCTCGTCGCCGTCGCGCCCACAGGCGTGCCGGAGCAGCCGCCGCAGCGTCAGGGACCGGGGCTGAAAGGCGAGGTCGAGGGGATCGGCCCGGACGACTTCCTGCTCCTGTGGGGCGGGGAGGTCGAGGAGGACCTGGACCCGTCAACCGTCGTCCGCGCCATGGCCGCGCTGGCCGGCGACCACCCCGACATCAAGCTCTACCTGCCCGAGGGCACCGCGCCGGCGACGGCGGCGGCGAAGCGCCTGGCCGAGGAGCTCGGGCTGCTGGGCGGCACCGTCCACTTCGGCCCCGCCGCGCCCTACGACCGGCGCGCCGACCACCTGCTCGACGCGGACGCGGGCATCTGGGCGCACCGCGGCGCGGTGCGGGAGGCGTTCTCCTTCCGGGCGCGATTCCTCGACTACCTGTGGGCCGGGCTGCCCGTGATCGCCACGGAGGGCGACTCCCTGACCGAGCCGCTGCGCGAGCACGGCGCCGGCCTGCTCGTCCCACCGGGGGACGTCGAGGGCCTGGCGGAGGCCATCGTCGCCCTGCGCGGCGACACCGAGCTGCGCGCCAGCCTGTCCAAGGCGGCGGCAGGGCTCGGGGAGTCGCTCGCCTGGGCCCGGGCGCTGGCTCCGCTGACCGACTTCGTGCGCCAGCCCCGCCGGGCGCCCGACCGCGTCGGCCGGGCGGCGCGCTACGTGGCGCGCAGCAGCACGGTCGTCGTCAAGCCGCCCACCTACTACCTGAGCCGGCTCGTGGAGCACCTGCGCACCGTCGGCGTGCGCGGGACCCTGCGGCACGCCCGCAGCTTCCTCGGGCGCGTGCTGCGGTCGGCGGCGTGAGGCTCGCCCGGCTCCTGCCCGCGGCGCTGCGGGATTCCGCGGAGCGACCGGCCTTGCTCGGCTGGCTCGGCGTCGGTCTGGTGGTGCGGCTGCTGCTGATGCCGTTCGCGGTCAGCGCCGACCTGCTGGCCGTCTACTGGCGCAGCCACCTCATCGCCTACGACGGCGAGGTCTTCGGCTCCTACCTGGTCAACATGGGCGCGCACTACGTCCACGCGCTCAGCCTCCGGCTGTTCGGCTGGCTGCTGCCGCACCCGGACGAGGTCTGGACCGACCCGTGGTGGTGGTCCGACTCCGGTGCGCTGTCCAAGCAGGTCCAGCACGCCTTCTCGACCTCCGAGCACGCCCACCAGACCCTGTTCGCGCTGAAGCTGCCCTACCTGGCCGCGGATCTCGTCACCGGTCTGCTGCTTCTGGCGCTGCTCGGCGGAGCGACGGCGGCGCTGCGGCGGCGCACGTGGGCGTTCTGGATGCTGTCGCCGATCGGGCTCTACGCCTCGTACATGTTCGGCCGCTACGAGGCGCTCGCGGTCGTGTTCGTGGTGGCGGCGCTGCTGTGCGCCGAGCGCGACCGGCCGTGGTGGGCGGCGGTGCTGCTCGGCATCGGCATCACCATGCGGACCTATCCGCTGCTGCTCGTCCCGGTGTTCGCGCTGGTGATCTTCCGCCGGCCGCTGCGTCAGGCCGCGTGGGCGGCGGCGGCGCTGGCGCCGTTCGCGCTGGTCATGGCGTCCAACCGGCTGCTCGCGGGGACGGTGGGGGAGCTGTCGCGGCTCCAGGACTTCGCAACCGGCTCCACGTTCTTCGCGATCACCCTGCCGGTCGACGCCGAGGGCCAGCTGTACGTGTTCTTCCTGGTGCTGCTGACGGTGATCGGGGTGCTGGCGGGACGCTCCTGGGGCTGGTGGGGGACCGCACCGGGCCGCGACGAGCTGTGGCTGTGGCTGCTTCTGGTCCACACCTGCCTGTTCGCGGCCGCCACCTTCGCGGCTCACTACTTCATGTGGTTCACGCCCTTCGTCGCGATCGCGCTGGCGCGCCGGCCCGACTGGCGCGGCGTGCTGCCGCTGCACCTGGCCCAGGCCGCCCTGGTGCTGGCGCTGACGGACCTGCTGGGCGGGCCTGGCACGCTGCTGGGCCTGTTCGAGCCGGTGCACCCGGACCTGGCGACCTCGCTGCCGAACCTGCGTGAGGCGTTCCTGCTGGACGGCGGTCTGCGGCTCCAGCTGGTGGGGCTGGTGCGCACCGCCTTCACGGTCACGACCGCGCTGCTGGTGGCCCCCGCCGTGCTCGAGCTGGTGCGTCGTCGGCGTGGTCTGCCGGCGCCGGCGCTCCAGCCGCAGACCTAGGCGCGACCCCGGCCTCCGCCTCCGCGTCCTCAACCGCCCCCGGTGCATCCGCGTCGCGCCCGGAGCGCAGCCCCCAGACGGCCAGAGCGGCGCTCCCAACCAGCGCCAGCAGCCAGCCGACCGCGAACAGCGGCCGCTGCAGCAGCCCTCGAACCGCGCCACGGGCCAGTCCGACCAGCGTGCGGGGCCAGGCTGCTGCACCGTCCGCCCCGACCACGCGGAAGGCCAGGTCGCCGGCGGCCAGCTCGCCGTTGATCATCAGCTCCCCGCCCGGATAGGGGTCGTTGATCAGCACGTCGGGCGGGATGGGGTGACGCGGGACGTTGGCCCGCAGCGCCAGCTGGCTGGCGCCGTCCCAGGTCACCTCGAACGCGGGTCTGCCCGCGAGTGGCTGCGGCTCTGAGAAGCGCACCGCCACCCACGAGTTGTCGTGGATCTGGGTGCCGGGAACCTCGACGACGTCCAGCACCTCACCGCCGCGCTCGCTGAACAGGGTGACGGTGAGAACCCCCTGCGGATCCGCCGGCGCGGCGAACGTCGCGACCAGCAGATCGACGCCGCGCACGGCCGAGCCGGCCACCGAGAAGGTCTGACCGACCGAGGTCTCCTCGGTCACCGGCAGCACCGAGTTGTGGCTCGCCACCAGGACCTCGCCGCCGAGGCGCGCGCAGCCCGCCGGGGCGAGCAGCGCCACGGCCAAGCCGAGGCGCACGGCTAGCGCGGCTGGACGCGCCGAGCGGAGACGCGCGCGGCGCGGTGGAACGGGACGCGACTGCACCGCCGCACCGTAGCCGAACGCCCCTGTACGGGTGGGCCTCAAGTTCGGGCCTCCTCCTGCCGATGTATCCGGAAGAAGACAACCCCATAGGCAAAACCCCGGAAACGGGGCGACGCAAAGCCACGGGCCTGCCCCGCCGCAAGGCGGAACGGTCGCCGGGCTGCCACTGGCCATGCCCCCTGCCGGTGTCGCTTTCGCCCCTCTCCGGACAGAGGCGAAAGCGAGATCATGACCAGGACCGGCGCACTGACGGCGAGGATCGTCGTCGTAGCGGCCCTCGCGGCGGCACTCCTCCTGAACCTCGGCGGGAGCGCCTTCGCAGCGGTCAACTCGGCCGGCTCGGCCGAGGATCAGATGACCTCGCTGATCAACGCCGAGCGCCGCTCCCGCGGGCTGCAGCCGCTGGCGCCCAACGTCCAGCTGACCGGTGTGGCGCGCGGCTGGACCCCGAAGATGGTCTCGGCCGGCAAGCTCTCGCACAACCCGAACCTCGGCAAGCAGGTCAGCGGCGCCTGGGCGCGCCTCGGCGAGAACGTCGGCGTCGCGCACCCCGGCGGCGGCGAGGTGGCCGAGTCGATCGTCAACCGCCTGCACAAGGCCTTCATGAACTCGCCCGGTCACCGCGCCAACGTGCTCGGCGACTACACCCAGATCGGCCTCGGCGCCGTCTGGAGCAACGGCTCGCTGTGGATCACGGTCGTGTTCTCCAAGGGCGGCGAGACCCGTCCCAACGCCGCCATCGGGGAGGCCATCAACGTCTCCAAGCGAGTGTTCGCCGATGCCGGCGCCTCCGGTCGCCCCGCTGACTTCGTGGTCCTTGGCCGCGCCGAGGTCTTCGCCGACACCCTTGGCGGCGCCGGCCTGGCCGCCGACCGCGCCCCGGTCCTCTACACCAACGGCCCCACCGGCGTTGACCCCGACCCGGCGCTGCACTCCGCCACCGCCGCCGAGATCGACCGCGTCCTCGGCGGGCGCGGCACCGTCTACCTCCTGGGCGGCACCGGCGCCGTCTCCGCCCGCGTCGAGCGCGAGCTCGCCTCCGCCGGCTACTCCGTCCGCCGCCTGCGCGGCGCCAGCCGGGTCGAGACCTCGGTGCGCATCGCCGAGGAGATCCTCAAGGTCCACGGCCCCGCCAAGCAGATCCTGGTGGCCCGCGCCGACGACTGGCCGGACGCCGTCACCGGCGGAGCCTACGCCGCCGCCACCCGCAGCCCGCTGGTGCTGACCGGCCAGGACAAGCTGCACCCGGCCGCCGCCAAGTTCATCTCCGCCCGCTCCGGTGCCAAGACCTACGCCCTCGGCGGCACCGCGGCCCTGTCCGACAAGGTCGTCGCCGCCGCCCGCGCCACCCGCATCTCCGGCAAGGACCGCGCCGGCACCTCCGTCGCCATCGCCGAGAAGCTGTGGGGCCGTACCAAGGCCTCCGCCGGCGACCGCTTCAGCGTGGTCCCCGGCTACGCCGGCGATGCCTGGGCCTACGCCCTGGCCGCCGCCCCCTGGTCGGCCGCCAACACCGGCCCGCAGCTGCTGGTCAGCGACCAGGTTCCGCCGGCCGTCGCCGACTACCTCAAGCGGCTCGGCTACAGCGGCAAGGTCAGCGGTGACGTCCTCGCGGCCAGCCCGGTCCCCGGTCCGGTCCGCGACCAGGCCCGCCGCCTGCTCGGCAACTGAGCCAGCACACCCCCCGAGGTTGAATGCGGCCGGTGCTCCCGGCCGCATTCGGCTTGTCCGAGCACGAACAGGGAAGAGACCGGCGACCGATGGCGACGCCGCCGTTCGAGGTGACGTCTGACGCCAGGTGGCCAGGGGCCGGGGAGCCGTCGCTCCCTATACTCAGCGGTCATGCCCGCGCCCACCCGCAGCGCAGAGCTGACCCAGGCCCGGGAGCTGCTCGCGAACCTTGTCCGCAAGGAGATCAAGGTCCGCTACAAGCACAGCTTCCTCGGGATCGTCTGGTCGCTGCTGACGCCGCTGCTCATGACCGCGATCTTCACGGTCGTGTTCGCGACCTTCCTGCGGATCCCGGTCGACGACTTCGCGAGCTTCTTCCTCGCCGGCTACCTCGTCTGGCAGTTCTACTCGAACAGCGTCAACGCCTCGGTGGGCGCGATCGTCGGCAACGGGGCGCTGATCCGGAAGGTCTACTTCCCGCGCGAGGTCATACCGCTGTCGCTGGTGCTGGCCCAGGCCTTCCACCTGCTGCTCGCCCTGGCCGCCACGGCGCCGTTCTTCTGGTACCAGCGCGGCAGCTTCCTGCCGTACGTGCCGGCCCTGCTGATCGGGCTGGTGCTGCTGATCGCCTTCACCAGCGGCATGTCGATGATCTTCGCCGCGCTGAACGTCAGCTTCCGGGACCTGCAGGAGCTGACCCAGGTCATCTTCCTGGCCTGGTTCTACGGGACGCCGGTGATCTACCCGCTGTACCTGGTCGAGCGCGCGCACCCGGCGATCAGCACGCTGGTGCAGCTGAACCCGATGACCTGGTTCGTCCGGCTCGTGCAGACCACCATCTACGGCGTGCCGGCTCCGATCCCTGGGCCGGGTGAGACCGGCGCGGCGGCCGCGCAGTGGCCGTCGCTGGAGGTGTTCGCCGTCTGCGCCGCCTGGGCGGTCGCGACGCTCGCCTTCGGGTGGTGGCTGTTCCGCCGGCGTGCGGTGACCTTCGCCAAGGAGGTCTGAGGGTGCCGCGGGCGTGAAGGTCACCGCCTGCGTCGTGAGCTGGAACTCCGGCGCGCAGCTCGACAGCGCTCTGCGGTCCCTGACCGCGCAGCGCGACGTCGACCTGCACGTCGCCGTGGTCGACAACGCCAGCAGCGACGGCAGCGCCGAGCGGGCGCGCAGCCACGGCGTGGAGGTCGTCCGCAACCCCGTCAACCGGGGCTTCGCGGGCGCCGCGAACCAGGGGGTCGCCCTGGCCGCCGACAACGGCAGCGACGCCCTGCTCCTGTGCAACTTCGACGTCCGCCTGCGCGACGACTACGTCGCCACGGCGGCGGCCGCGCTGGCGGCCGACCCGCTCCGCTCCAGCGTGCAGGGCAAGCTGCTGCGGACGACGACCGGACCGCGCGGCGAGCCCATCCTCGACACCACGGGCCACCTGGCCTTCCGGACCCGCCTGTTCCGCAACCGCGGCGAGGGCACCGTCGACGACGGCCGCTACGACCAGCCGGGGCTCGTCTTCGGCGTGTCAGGCGCCGTGGCGCTGTACCGCCTGGCCGCTCTGCAGGACGTGGCGGTCGAGGGCGAGGTCTTCGACGAGGACCTGTTCGCCTACTGGGAGGACGTCGACCTGGACTGGCGCCTGGCGCTGCGCGGCTGGCGCTGCTGGTACGAGCCCGCCGCCCAGGGCTGGCACGAGCGCGGCGGCGCCGGCCCGCGCCGCAGCGCCACGGTCGAGCGGCTGAACTTCGTCAACCGCTTCCTGGTGATCGCCAAGAACGACGACCCCGGGAGCCTGGCACGCGCGCTGCCGGGCGTGGCGGCCACCAGCCTGCTGAAGGCCGGCGAGCTCGCGCTGACCGTGCCGAGCGCCTTCCTGCGCTCCCTGCCCGACCTGCGCCGCCTGCGCGGCGCGCTGGCCAAGCGCCGCCTCATCCAGGCGCGCGCCAGCGTCCCGCCCGCCGCGGTCGTGGAGCGCTGGTTCGAGCCGTTCGACTACCGGGCGTGGGTCGCGACCTGGTGGCGGCGCGTGCGCAGCGAGCGCTCCGGACGGGCCCATCTAGAATCCGCAGGCGAGCCGACCCGAGGAGAGCCGTGAGCAGCGACCCAACCAGCACCCCGCCCCAGGGCACTTCCGAGGCGAGCGCTGACCCAGGCGGCTCCAACCCGCTGGCGGTCGTCGCCAGGGCGCTGTCCGAGCGCGCCGCCGAGCAGCGCGAGCTCGCGGACACCGTGGCGGCGCTCCAGGCCTCCCTCGCCGATCTCGGCGGTCACCTCGCCGCCCTCGACGACCGCGTCCAGGCCACCGCCCTCGGCGGAGAGGAGCGCGACGCGGCCCTCGGCGACCGCATGCGCGCGGTGGAGGAGGGTCTGCTCGACCTCCAGGGCGCGCGCGAGCAGATCCGATCCCAGCTGCGGGAGCTGGGGGAGCGGCTCACCACCGTCGGCGCCACCCTGTCCGAGGTGCGGCAGACGCTGGTCCGCCACGACCGCGCGGCCTCGGAGCTGCTGCAGACGGCCCAGGAGCAGCTCCTGGCAGAGGCCCAGCGCATCGCCGACACGCAGCGCGGCATGAGCGGCCAGGTCGAGGCCACCGCCGAGCAGCTGCGGACCGTGCTCGACCTCACCGCGGCGCGCCAGGACGAGGGCCTGAGCGCGCTGACCGACGCGGCCGGGCGCCTCGACTCGACCAGCCGAGATGCGGCTGAGTCCCTTCGGACCGCGGCCGAGGCGGTCGGCGCCGACCTGTCCGCGCGGATGGACGAGACGACCCGTGCGGTCGACGAGGGCACCGCCCGCCTGCGCGACGAGCTGACCGCCGCGCTGGAGGACGCGCTAGCCCAGGCGCGGCAGCTGATCGAGTCCTTCGGCCCGACCGTGCAGGCCTCGGCCGAGGAGGTGCGGACCACCTTCGAGCAGAGCGCCCAGACCGAGCACGGGCGCCTGGCCGAGGCCGTCGACGGCGTCCGCGCCGCGACGGACCAGGCGACGGCCACGCTGACCGCCTTCACCGACCACCTCGAGGCCGCCCGCGCCGAGGACGAGGCCCGCACCGCCCGCGCCCAGGACGCCGCGGCCGAGCTCCAGTCGGCCATCCGCGCCGACGTGGACGCCGCGCTCCGCGAGCTGCGCCAGGAGGTGGACGGCGTGCTCGGCGGGGTCGAGCAGCGCATCGCCGACGCGGTCCAGCGCGCCACCGAGGAGGCCCGCGCCGTTGCGGCCGAGGAGGCCGGTCGGGTTCGCGACGAGCTGGCGGCGGCCGTCGCCCGGCTGTCGGACACCGCACAGCAGGTCGCCGCCTCGAACGCGGCCGTCGACGAGCTGCGCAGCGACCTGGTCGACTACCTCCGCGCACGCGACCAGGCCCTGGAGCGCGACCGCATGCAGCTCCTGATCGACCTGCTCGACGAGCTGGCCGAGGAGATGCCGCGCAAGGATGCGCGCCGGCTGGCCAACCAGGCCGCCGAGGCGCGCGACCGCGCCCGGGACCGCCGCGACGCGGACCGCTTCCGCGACCTCGCCGCGCGCGACCTGCTGCGCTACCTGCCCGGCGCGCCCCAGCCGCCTGGGAGCCTCCCCGAGCAGCACGGCGGCCCCGGCGCCGAAGGCTGACGCGAGCGACTCCGCTCCTCCAGCCCACTCCGAAGGCCCCTGCGGCCGGCCCTGCCGCGCCGTCGTCCACAGGCAATCCGAAAAGTTCGGGTTGACTGCCGACCCGACGTGGTAATTGAATTACAAACTTGTAATCACAGGTCGGTCATACGCCGTCCGAGACGCGCCCCGCCGATCCTGGCGGGCGGTGGAGGAGGCAACAATGCAGGGGAACTTGCCGTTCGAGTCGCGGCCCTGGGCGACGAAGGCCCGCTGCCTGCAGGCCGAGCCCGACACGTTCTTCCCCGAGAAGGGTGGATCGACCAGGGAGGCGAAGCGCATCTGCTCGGAGTGCGAGGTGCGCGAGCCGTGCCTCGAGTACGCGCTCGAGAACGATGAGCACTTCGGCATCTGGGGCGGCCTCAGCGAGCGCGAGCGCCGGCGGCTCAAGCGCCTCGCGTCCTAGCAGACCGGCCGTCTGCACAACCCGGGCCGGGGGTCCAGCAGGCTAGGATCGGCGCAGGATTCCCCCTGTCGGCGATGTCGGCGGCTCCTGCGGGACGCCGGCTCTCCCCTCCCTGTCAGGTCCTCCGGCGCCCATGGCCAGTCCCTCAGAGCAGCCCGATCTACCGCGCGTCTGCGCGGTCCTCGTCGTGCACGACGGCGCGCAGTGGCTGCCCTCAGTCCTGTCGACGCTCGCCCGTCTGCGCTACCCCAAGCTGGACCTCGTCGCGGTCGACAACGCCAGCACCGACGGCAGCGGGCGGATCCTCGCCGAGCGCCTTCACCCCAGCCGCATCCTGACCCTGCCGGAGAACGTCGGCTTCGGGCGGGCCGTGTCCGCGGCCGTCGGCAGCTTCGAGGCCGCGGATCGGGCCGATCTGCTGCTGCTCCTGCACGACGACCTGCTGCTGCACCCCAACGCCCTGATCGCGATGGTCGCGGCGCTCCAGCAGGATGAGACCGTCGGGATCGTCGGACCCAAGCTGCGCGAGTGGGGCGACGAGCGCGTCCTGCAGGAGGTCGGCCTGACGATCGACCGCCTGGGCCGCTCCGAATCGCGCCTCGAGGCTGGGGAGATCGACCAGGGCCAGCACGACACGCAGCGGTCGGTGCTGTACGTCTCGACCGCCGGGATGCTCGTGCGCCGCGACGTCCTCCGTCGCGTCGGCGCGTTCGACGTCCGCTTCCCGGCCTTCCGCGACGACCTCGACTTCTGCTGGCGCGCCTGGCTGGCCGGCGAGCGCGTCGAGGTCGTGCCCGCTGCGGTCGGCTTCCACCTGGCCGCGGCCAGCCGGCAGGGGCGTCGGCTCGGGCAGGGCTCCGAGGCCCGCTACCTCGCCGAGCGCCACACCCTGGCGACGCTGCTGAAGAACTACGGCCTGTCCCGGCTGCTGTGGGTCGCGCCGGTCGTCGGGCTGGTCGGCGTGATAAAGGTCATCGCGTTCCTGGGGACGCGACGCTTCGGCGACGCCATGGCGACCGTCCGCGCCTACGCCTGGAACGTCGGTCAGCTCCCGCGGACGCTGCGGCGGCGCCGCCAGGTGCAGCGGCGCAGGCAGCGCTCGGACACCGAGATCATCGGCCTGTTCGCACGCGGGCTCCCGCGCCTCCGCACCTATGGGGAGGCGTTCGCGTCCTGGCTCGCCGGGGGCAGCACCAGGGCCCTCATGGACGAGGGCGACGGGCGCGGGCTCGGGCCCGAGGAGCGGTCGCTGCTGCGCACGGTCCGCGACCATCCCGCGGCGGTGGTCGGCAGCCTGCTGCTGATCCTGTATCTCGCGGGGGCAGCCAACCTGCTCGGCGCCGGGCCGATCGTCGGCGGCGAGATCGCCCCCTGGCCGGAGCAGGCGCGCGAGTTCTTCCGCGCCTACGTCAGCCCCGCCAACGGCGACCCCCTGGCCTCCGACTCGTTCGCCTCGCCGGGTCAGGCGCTGTTGGGCCTGGTCTCCCTGCTCGGCTTCGGCAGCCCCTGGCTGGCGCAGCGGCTGGTGGTGCTGGGGCTCCTGCCGCTGGCGTGGCTGCTGGCCCTGCGCGCCGGCCGGCTGGTCACGGTCCGGCCGGGCCCGCGGGTGCTCGGCGCAACCCTGTACGCCATCTCCCCGGTGCTGCTCGGCGCGATCTCGGCGGGCCGCCTCGGGGTGATGGTCGTGGCGACGCTGCTGCCGGGGCTGCTGCTGGTCGGTCTCAGCGCGGCCGACCCGCGCAACGACAGCCGCACGGCCTGGCGCTCCACCGCCCTGCTCAGCCTGGGGCTGGTGGTCGCCGCGGCCATGGCCCCCGCACTGCTGCCGCTGCTCGGCGTCCTCTACATCGGGCTGGTGGTGCTCGCGCTGCTGCGCGTCGGGCGGCGCGCGGGCCGCCTGGTCCTCGCCGGGCTGCTGGCGCTAGCCGTGCTGAGCCCGTGGCTGTACGAGCTCGCCACCGGCGGGTGGGCCGAGGTCGTGCCGCCCGCCGCCCGCGTCGACCTGCCGCTGTGGCGCGCCCTCGGGCTGGCGCCGCAGCTGCTGAGCGACGGCATGTTCACCTCCGGCTGGCTGGTCACCGCCACCTCGGCCGCCGTGGTCGCCGCCGCGCTGCTGCTCGGCCTGCGGGCGCGTCCGCTGGCCGTGGCGGCGCTGCTCGCCGTCTGGACCGCGGCCGCCATCGCGGCGTGGGCGGCCGCCGCCTACCCGGTGATCGGCCTGTGGGCCCCCGCGCTGCTTCTGCCCGGCGTGCTGGCGAAGGCCGGTCTCGGCATCCTGGCCGCGCGCTGGCTGGCGGACAGCCTCGGGGCCTACGCCTTCGGGCTGCGCCAGCTCGCCACCGTCGTCGTGTCGGCCGTCCTGCTCGTCGGGCTGCTGGGCGGCGTCGCCCGGATCGCGACCGGCCCGTTCGACGGCCTGCGCCGTGATCCCGAGCTGCTGCCGGCGTTCGTCTCCGCAGACACCCAGCGCGTCGGCCCGTACCGGGTGGTGCAGCTCCGCCAGTCGGAGGGCATCGTGCGCTGGGACGTCACCGAGGCCGAGGGCCCCGCGATGGTCTCGTTCGGCACGATCCCGGACCGCGAGCTGACGGCGCTGCTGGACGAGGCGCTGGGGGCAGTGGTCGGCGGCGTGGACCCCTCGGGCGGCGTAGACCTCGGGCTGGCCAACGTGCGCTACCTGGTGATCCCCGAGGGCGGCGCCATGCCTGACCTCGTGGCCGCCATCAACCGCCAGCCCGGCCTCGAGCCCCTCCCGGCCGGCGAGGTCCACGTCTGGCGCACACGCTCCTGGCTTCCGCGGGCCGTGGTCCTTCCGCCCGGCCCGGCCGAGGCGCTGGAGGCGATCGACGACCCCGGTGACATCTCCGGTCTGGAGGAGCAGGGTCTGCAGCGCGTGGCCAGGGGGCGCTACAGCGGGCCCGTCGGCCAGCCCGACGGGGGACTGCTGGTCGTGTCCGAGGGCGCGGACGGACGCTGGCACGCGAGCGCCGACGGCCGCGCGCTGGAGGGCGTGCCGCTGCACGGGCTCGAGGCCTTCCGGGTCGAGCCCGGCGCCGAGCAGGTCACCGTGTCCGTGGAGGGCGGCTGGGTGCGCCTGGCCGTCGTCGTGGCGCAGCTGGTGCTCGCCCTCGGCATCCTCTCGCTGGCCCTGCGCCCGCCCGGGAGCCGCCAGCGCCGCGCGGCCGCCGCGGGCGCCGAGCTGCCGAGCTCGCTGGTCGAGGCCGACGAGACCCCGCCCGGCGGGATCGTCGGCACCGCGCCGTCGCCCGCGCCCGTCCCGGGAGACCAGCCATGAGCCGCCGCACCCCCAACCCCGCGCCGGCCCCGCGCCGTCGCCGGCGGGGGCAGCCCGCGGCTGCGGCCCCCCGTCAGCGCCGTGCCGGGGCGATCGCCCTGCTGGTCGTCGTCGTGCTGGCCCTTGCCGGCGCCGTCGCGGCCGAGGTGCTGGTCGAGCCGCCCGCCACGCCTGCCGCAGAGCCCGTCGCGGTCGACCCGCCGACCTCGGGCGCCTGGTACTGCCCGGTCACGGGCTCGGCCGAGGACACCGCCGTGCTGACGGTCGCCGCCGTCGGCGCCGAGCCGGCCACGCTGTCGGTCGAGCGCCACCGCGGCGACGAGTCCAGCATTGAGACGGCCACGGTCGCACCGGACCAGCCCTACGAGCTGGTTCTGTCCGACGGGCAGGCCGCCTTCGCGACCACGATCCGCTGGTCCGGCGGCCCGGTGGTCGCCACCTGGCGGCTTGAGGGCACCCACCACGCCGGTGCGCCCTGCGAGGTCGCGCCCGTGCCCGTCACGCACCTCACCGGCTTCGAGACCACCGCCCAGTCCACCTCCCAACTGCACCTCTACAACCCGTTCGGCGTGGACGCCGTGGCGCGGGTGGTCTTCGGCACTCCGACCGGCCCGGTGGCGCGCGTGCTGACCGACAACATCCTCGTGCCCGCCCGGGGGACGACGGTGCTGACGCTGAACGAGTTCGAGCCCGAGCAGCCCGATCTGGCCGTGACGGTCGAGACGCTCACCGGGCGCCTGGTCACGCAGGGCACCGTCGCGCTGGCGCCCACCGCCAACCAGCCCGGTCCGACCGGCCGCGACGTGATCACCGGCACGCAGCCCGCGCTCGGCTGGGCGTTCGCGTTCGCGCGCTCCGACGAGGGCTCCGGCTCGTGGCTGAGCCTGTACAACCCCAACGATCGCGAGGCCGCGGTCGAGGTCAGGGTCAGCAACCCGATGCCCGACAGCCCGCTGCTGCTCAGCGAGGTGTCCGTCCCCGCCGGAGGCGTGGTGCGCGTCGACATCTCCGGTGCGTCGGCCTCGACCGAGCACGGCGTCAGCGCGACGTCGGTGAACGAGCTGCCGGTCGTGGCCTCGCGGCTGACGTCGATCCGCGCCTCGGCCGGGTCGGAGGACGTCGCGGCCTCAACCGGCGTGGTGCCGGCGCAGCGCTGGGTGACGCTCGCGCCGCTGCGGACGCACCGCGGCCGGCTGTTCCTATACAACCCCGGCGCAGAGCCGGTCACGGTCTCCGTCGACGCGGGCGAGAGCACGCCCCCGGAGTGGGCGGAGCTGCAGCTCCAGCCCAACGAGCAGACGGCCCTCGAGCTGGAGGAGCTCGGCGAGGACTACCTGCCGGTCGTCGTGGACTCGGAGGACCCGGTCGCGGTCGACCTGCGGCTCCAGGCCTCAGGCGGCGACCTGCGCTACTTCACCCTCGGCGCGGTCGCCACGCGGGCGTGGGAGGGCCCCGGGATCCGTCCCGCGGTGCGGCGCGATGCGCGGCTTTCGACCCGCCCAGCGGAGCTGGGCACCGCCGACCCGGCGGCTGCCGCCACCGCCGCGCCCACCGCGACGGCCAGCGAGGAGCCGACCGTGACGACCACCGAGGAGCCGACCGCGGACGACGGCGCCGGTCAGTAGTCCTCGTCCCAGCCCTCGCCCAGGTCGAGGCCGAGCGCGTCGGCGACCTCGCGCGCCAGGGCGAGCCGCAGCAGGTCGGCGAGGTCGGCTGCCGAGGCGGCGCGCAGCTCCAGGGGGCGGCGGTACACCTCCACCACGGCGATCCGGGTGCCCTGTGTCTTCAGCCGCACCAGCGGCACCAGCCCGTCGGAGACGGCTCCCGACGGTGGGACGTCGAGGTGGCGCACCTCGGCGCCGCGCAGCGCCGCCCTGACCGCGTCGGGGAGGGTGGCGAGGACGTCGGCCGTCAGCTGGCGGAAGCGCGCGGCCGTGCGCAGGCGGAAGCCGGCCTCCGGGCGCCGCCGGGGGTCCGGTGGCGTCCGCGCTGAGCGTCCGTGGCGATCGGGGTCCACTGCGCGGCCATCCTAGAGAGCCGGGTACCGGTGCCGCCTCCGCGGATTCCGCGGCGTTCTCGTCTACGGTCCCCGCTATGACGCAAGAACCGACGATGCGAACCTGCAGCAAGACGGCCTGCCGCTGGCCGGCGGCGGCCTCCCTGTCCTACCGCTACGACACCAAGCAGGTCTGGCTGTTGGACCTGGCGGAGCAGCCCGACCCCTCGCTGTACGACCTGTGCCCGCACCACGCCGACAACCTCGTGGTCATGCGCGGCTGGGACCGCGTCGACCTCCGGACGCCGCCCGAGCCCGTCATCGAGCCCGCCGGGCGCGACCTCCTGCCCGAGTCGGGCAGCCCACCGGTCGGCCCGCGGGGCTACGGCGGCAACCGCTACCAGGCGCTGGTCGACGACCTCCCGCGGGTGGCCGCGAGCCTGGCCGATGACCTGGCCGAGCCCGAGCCGGAGTCGGAGCCCGAGCCCGCACCGGCGGCGAGGCCAGCGGCGACGCCCACGCGCGACCGGGTCGAGGTCTCGGTCGTCCCGAGCCGCGACCTGGCACCGCTGCCGCCGCTCGCTGCGCCGACTGCGACGGCTTCGTCCGCGCCACCGGCGCACGACGACTCCTCGTACACCGACGACGGCGCGGAGGACGACCGGGCCGTGGTCGTCCCGTTCACCCTGGCGGGACGGCACCGGTCGGTGGAGGACTAGTCCACTCGGGCTACGTCGATCATCTCAACGGGCTATGCAACATCGCGGCGCTGCGGCCGACATGTTCAACACAGGCCACAGCAACCACAGAGGTATGCCCCAGATGACGCGCTGCCCCCGCTGCTACTCCATCGACCTCGCCGGCTTCGACCTCGCCCCCAAGGGGCAGGAGCTGCACTTCCACCACTGCCGCTCGTGCGAGCACCGCTGGTGGGTCAGCCAGTCCGGGGAGGAGTCCCTGGCGCTCCGCACCGTCCTGGAGCACATCGCCGCGTAGCGAACCGCTCCACTAGCATTCGACCCGCGCCGGGCGGCGCGGGTCTTCCGCTGCCGGCTCGAGGAAGACCGGAGCAGCGGAGGAGCGGATGCAGCACCTGGACAGCATCGTCAAGGCGTACGACATCCGCGGTGTCGTGCCCGACGAGCTGAACCCGGACGTCGCGCGGGCGCTCGGCCGCGCCGCCGCCGTCGAGCTGCACGGCGAGGCGATGGTCGTGGGGCGCGACATGCGCCCCTCGTCCGAGGGGCTGGCGGCCGCCTTCATGGAGGGGGTCCGCGAGGAGGGCGTCGACACGATCGACATCGGCCTCGCCTCGACCGACCTCCTGTACTTCGCCTCGGGCCGGCTGGGCGTCCCCGGCGCGATGTTCACGGCCAGCCACAACCCCCCGCGCTACAACGGCATCAAGCTGTGCCGGGCCGGCGCGGAGCCGATCTCGCTCGACTCGGGGCTGGCCGAGATCCGCGACCGCGCGCTGCGCGACGACCTGCCGAAGGCGGCCACCCCGGGCTCCCACCGCACCGCGGACCTGCTGTCCCAGTTCGCCGAGCACGTCCGGAACTTCGCCGACCTGCGCGAGGCCCGACTGCGCATCGCGGTGGACGCCGGCAACGGGATGGCCGGGCTGGTGGTGCCTGCGATCTTCGATCCGCTGCCGATCGAGGTCGTGCCCCTGTACTTCGATCTGGACGGCACCTTCCCGAACCACCCCGCCAACCCGATAGAGCCCGAGAACCTGGTCGACCTCCAGGAGGCGGTGCGGGCCGAGGGCTGCGACCTGGGGCTGGCGTTCGACGGCGACGCCGACCGCATGTTCTGCGTGGACGAGGACGGCCGCGCCCTGGCGCCCTCGCTGATCACCGCGGTCATCGCCGAGCGCCTGCTCGGCCGCCATCCCGGTGCGACGATCCTCTACAACCTGATCTGCTCCCGCGCGGTCCCCGAGACGGTCGAGGCCGCAGGCGGCGTGGCCGTGCGCACACGTGTGGGCCACTCATACATCAAGACCCTGATGCGCGACACGGGCGCGCTGTTCGCGGGCGAGCACTCGGGCCACTACTACTTCCGGGAGAACTTCCGCGCCGACTCAGGCCTGATCGCGGCGGTCATCCTGCTCGAGGCCCTGGTGGATCACGGCGGGCCGCTGTCGGCGCTGGTCGCGCCGTACGACCGCTACGTCCAGTCGGGCGAGGTCAACACCACCGTGGCCGACCACGCGGTCGCGATCGAGGCCGTGGCGGCCGACTTCGCCGACGAGGGCGAGGCCGACTGGGCCGACGGCCTGACCGTCGAGGGCGACCGCTGGTGGTTCAACCTGCGACCGAGCAACACCGAGCCGCTGTTGCGGCTGAACGTCGAGGCGGCGACCGTGGAGCAGATGGAGTCGATCCGCGACCGCGTCCTCGACCTCATCACCACGCCGTAACCTCGGTGGGGCGCAAACCCTAGGAGAGCCCATGCCCGTCGACTCGAAGCTGATCGAGCTGCTCGTCTGCCCCGACTGCCACGGGGAGATCGAGTACAAGGACCGCCGCAACTTGATCATCTGCACCGCGTGCGGCCTCCAGTACCCGGTCCGCGACAACATCCCCGTGATGCTCGTCGAGGAGGCCACGCGGCCGGAGCGCAAGCGTTGAGCCCCGCCGAGCAGCCGCACGGCCTCGGGGGCGGCGCGTGGTGAACCTCGATCAGCCCGGTCGCTACCGGGAGGTCGACGCCTCCGACGCCCTCGCGGACGTCGAGAGCAGCGCCGACCAGTGGGCCGCTGCGCGCTCCCTCGCTCGCGGCATGAACATCGATCTGGGCGACGCCACCGCGGTGCTGGTCCTCGGCATGGGCGGTTCAGGCATCTCCGGTGACGTGGTGGCGACCATCGCCGCCGAGGGCTTCCCCCTGCCGGTCCTGGTGCACAAGGGCTACGGGCTGCCCGCCTGGGTCGGACCTCGCACGATCCTCCTGGCCGCCAGCTACTCGGGTGCCACGGAGGAGACCGTGTCCGTGGCTGAGGAGGGCATCGCCCGCGGTGCGCGGCTGCTCGCGGTCACGACGGGCGGGGACCTCGGGGCGCTGGCCGACTCGCACGGCCTCCCCTGGATCGAGCTGCCGCCGAGCCGCCGCCAGCCGCGTCACTCGCTGGGCTACCTGGCCGGCCCGCTCCTGGTGGCGCTGGGGCTCGACGCCGGGCTGGACGAGGCGGTCGACGTCCTCCGCGAGCAGCAGCAGTCCTGGGCCCGCGACGTGCCGACGGCCGAGCACCCGGGCAAGGCGCTGGCGCTGCGGCTGGCCGACGGCACGGTCCCGATCGCCTACGGCGCCCAGGGGGTGGCGGCGCTGGCGGCCGCGCGGCTGGGCAACCAGCTGAACGAGAACGCTAAGCTGCCCGCCCTGCACGCCTCGCTGCCCGAGCTGTGCCACAACGCCATCGTGGGCTGGGAGGGCGACTCCGCCCTCGTCGGCCGCGCCGGCGTCGTGTGGGTGCGCGACCGCGTCGCGGAGCACCCGCGCAACCGCCAGCGCGTCGAGCTGGTCTCGGAGGTCCTGGACGACCGGGTGGCGTGGCAGGAGACGCTCGAGGCCAGCGGCACCTCGTCGCTGGCGCGGCTGGCATCGCTGGTGCACAAGGCGGATCTGGTGAGCGTGTACACCGCCATCGCGCGTGGGGTCGACCCGACGCCGATCGCCTCGATCGATCGGCTGAAGGCCAAGCTCCGGCGCGCGCTGACGGGCTGAGCGGGAGGGGCGCCGATGGGAAGCGCTGTCGCTGAGGCGCTGCGAGAGCGGCTGGGCGGGTTCGCGCCGCGGGTGCTGCTGACCCTGGGCTCGGGGCTGGGGGAGCTGGCCGAGGAGGTCCACGACCCCCTGGCGATCCCGTTCCCCGAGGTGGGTTTGCCGCAGTCGACCGTGCCCGGGCACTCCGGGCGGCTCCTGGCGGGCCGCTTCGGCGGCCCCGATGGCCCGCCCGTGCTCGCGCAGCAGGGCCGCATCCACCTCTATGAGGGCGTGCCGGAGGCGCACGTGGTCGCCTGCGTGAACGCGGCGGCCGAGCTCGGCGTCGAGACCTTCGTCGTCACCAACGCGGCCGGCGGCCTCGACGAGGACATGCAGCCCGGGGATCTGATGCTGATCTCCGACCACCTGAACCTCACCGCGACCACACCGCTGACCGGGCCGGCGTTCATCGACATGGCCGCCGCCTATGACCCGGGGCTCGCCGACCTCGCCCGGGAGGTGGCCGCCGAGGCCCGGGAGCAGCTGCGGGAGGGCGTGTACGCGGGGCTGCGCGGCCCCGCCTACGAGACCCCCGCGGAGGTGCGCATGCTGCGCGGGCTCGGCGCCGACGCCGTCGGCATGTCCACGGTGCTGGAGGTGATCGCCGCGCGGGCGGCGGGGCTGCGCGTGCTCGGCTTCTCGCTGATCACCAACGTCCACCGCTCCGGTGGCACGCCGACCGATCACGCGGAGGTGCTGGAGGCTGGTCGGACGGCCGGGCCGCGGCTCGCCGCGGTCGTGCGCGGGGTCCTGAGTCGGCTGTAGTGTGGCATCCGCTGGCGGCTGGACCGACCATGCGCTCGCATAGCTCCCAAACCCTTTCGAGGTGAATCCATGTCCAACCTGCCCGCGCACGACGTCGCCGATCTGGGGCTGGCGGCGGGAGGCCGCGCTCGCATCGAGTGGGCTGAGCGCTCCATGCCGGTGCTGCGCGCCATCCGCGAGCGCTTCGCCGCCGAGCGGCCGCTGGAGGGGCAGACGATCGCCGCGTGCCTGCACGTGACCACCGAGACCGCCAACCTGATGCGGACGCTCAAGGCCGGTGGCGCGGACGTGACGCTGGTCGCCTCCAACCCGCTGTCCACGCAGGACGACACCGCTGCCGCGCTGGTGGCCGAGTACGGGATCAGCGTCTTCGCGATCCGCGGCGAGGACAACGAGACCTACTACCGCCACATCGATGCCGCGCTCGACCTCGAGCCGACGATCACGATGGACGACGGCTGCGACCTGGTGAACCGGCTGCACGGCCAGCGGCCCGAGCAGGCGTCCAAGGTCCTGGCGGGCACAGAGGAGACCACCACCGGCGTCATCCGCCTGCGCGCCATGGAGAAGGCCGGCGCGCTGCGCTACCCGATCATCGCGGTGAACGACACGCCGACGAAGCACCTGTTCGACAACCGCTTCGGCACCGGCCAGTCGACCCTCGACGGCATCATCCGCGCCACCAACCTGCTGCTGGCCGGCAAGACCGTCGTCGTCGC
Organism: uncultured Actinomycetota bacterium; assembly: GCA_964629825.1. Classification (GTDB taxonomy): domain Bacteria; phylum Actinomycetota; class Nitriliruptoria; order Euzebyales; family Egibacteraceae; genus CAZVUW01. Next base: position 9,698 of record CAZVUW010000022.1, on the reverse strand, counting down.
CGGCTACGGCTACTGCGGCCGCGGCGTCGCCAGCCGCGCCAAGGGCCACGGCGCCGACGTGATCGTGACCGAGGTTGACCCCATCCGCGCCCTCGAGGCGACGATGGAGGGCTACCGCGTCATGACCATGGCCGAGGCCGCGCCGCTCGGCGACGTGTTCGTCACCGTCACGGGCAACACCTCCGTGCTGCGCCGCGAGCACTTCGAGGCCATGCACGACGGCGCGATCATCGCCAACTCGGGTCACTTCGACGTCGAGATCGACATCCGCGCTCTCGAGAAGCTGGCCACCCAGCGGCGCGAGGTCCGTCCGAACGCCGAGGAGTTCGAGCTCGCCGACGGCCGCCGCATCGTGCTGCTCGCCCAGGGCCGCCTCGTCAACCTCGGCGCGGCCGAGGGGCACCCCGCCGCGGTCATGGACATGAGCTTTGCCGACCAGTCGCTGGCGGTGGAGTGGCTCGTCGCCAACGCCGAGGGCCTGGAGCCCCGCGTCGTCGACGTGCCGATCGAGATCGACGCCGAGGTCGCGCGCCTCAAGCTGGCCAGCATGGGCCGCACGATCGACACGCTGACCGAAGAGCAGGAGGCCTACCTCGCCTCCTACGACATGGGGACGTGAGCGACTCAAGCAGCGCCAGCGGTAGTCGCCCCGACGTGAGCGACTCAAGCAGCGCCAGCGGTAGTCGCCCCGACGTGAGCGACTCAA
>CAZVUW010000022.1:0-8892 GCA_964629825.1 uncultured Actinomycetota bacterium | reverse complement strand
GTAGCGCCAGCGGTAGTCGCCCTGACGTGAGCGACTCAAGCAGGTCTGAAGCTTCCCCCGACCTCGTGGCTGTTCTGCACGAGGTCGAGGCGGTCCTGCGCGAGCGCCGCGTGTCCGCGCCGGAGGGCTCCTACTCGGCGACGCTGCTGCACGACCCCGAGCGTGCCGCCCGCAAGATCAGCGAGGAGGCCTTCGAAGTCTGCGTCGAGCTGCTCCGCGGCGGTGCCGACGGGCGCCCGGACCCGAAGCGCACGGCCAGCGAGGCGGCGGACCTGATCTTCCACCTGCTCGCCGGGCTGGTGGGCGCGGAGGTGCCGCTTGACGCGGTGCTGGAGGAGCTGGCTCGGCGGCGGAGGGGAGAGCGGTGAACGCCACGGCGCTGCCGGGTGCGGTCGTCGCGGTCCCATCCCGGGGCCGCCTGCGCGACCAGGTGATGTTGCTGCTGGGCAGCGCGGGCTACGGGACCGGGATGCTGCACGGGGCCGGCTCGATCGCGCGTCTGGGCGAGCTGTCGCTGATCGAGATGCGCCCGCGTGACGCGGCCGCGGCGCTCGCCGCCGGTCAGCTGGATGCGGCGTTCCTGGCGACCGACATCGTCATGGAGCACGAGCTCGAGGAGCTCGAGGCGCTGCCCCTCGGCTTCTCCCGCTCCGACCTGGTGCTCGCCGCCCGCGACGACGACCGCAGGACCTCGCCGGAGCAGTTCGACGGCGCGGTCGTCGCGACCCACCTGCCGCGCCTGACCGAGCGCTTCTTCGCCCGCCACGGGGCGCAGGTGACCATCGTCGGGATGGGCGGCTCGCTGGAGGGCGTCTGCGCGGCGGGTCTGGCCGATGCGATCGTCGACCTGCGCGAGACCGGCACCTCGCTGCTGCAGAACCGCCTGCGGGTGGTGTCGGAGATCCGCTCCTGCCAGGCCCTGCTGGTGTTCCGGACCGCCGACCCGGGGCTCGATGACCTGCGGCTGCGCCTGGAGGCGGTGCTCACCGCACGAGCCCATCGCTACGTGATGCTGCACGTGCCCTCGAACCGGGTCGCCAGCCTGTCCGAGCTGTTCCCGGGCCTGGCGTCGCCGACGGTACTGCCCCTGGCCGGACGCCAGGACCTGGTGGCCGCTCACTTCGTGGTTCCCGCCAGCGATCTGTGGGAGCGGCTGGGCGATCTGCGAGCACTCGGGGCCACCGGGATCGTCGCGCTCGAGCCCCAGGCTCTCCAGCCCTAGCGGTCCGCCCTGGCGGCGGCGTGACCTATCCGCTGTACCGGTGGCACGTTGACCGCGAACGCCGGAGTCAACGTGCCACCGTTTGCGCGGATAGGTCGCTAGGCGCCGAGCTTCGCCAGCTCGATCACCAGAACAAGGACGCCCAGCATCGCCGGAACGGCGAAGCCCGGACGCAGAATGCCCTTGGCGTGGTCCTCCATCGGCTCCTCTTCCCGGCAGTCGATGTGTCGGCGGAACGGGATCTCTTCCCTCCGCACAAGCGGGTTCACCCTTAAGACGCCTTCTCGGATCGAACGGTTGCGGTCTTGAGACATGTCCTCACCTGTCCCTGTGGACAGGCGGGACCGCTGCGGCACCGGCCCGCTAGCGTGCGGCGGTGGGCGCCCTGGCCGACCTCCTGGTCCCCTCCCGCTGCGCGGCCTGCGGGGCCGTCGTGCGCGGCAGCGCCTGGTGCGCTGGCTGCCTGGCGGCGCTGGCGCGACTGGCGCTGCCCGGGCGCGGGCTGGTCGAGCTCGAGCCGGGAGTCCGCGCCGTCGGCGCCTACGCCTATGACGGCGTGGTCCGCGCCACGATCCTGGCCGTGAAGGTGGACGGCCGGCACGCCGCCCTCCCGGGCATGGGTGCCCTGCTGCGGGCGCGGCTCGCGCTGCCGAAGCCCGGCCGGGGGCTCGCGCTCACCTGGGTGCCGACCGCTCCTCGGGCGCTGCGCCGCCGTGGGGTTGACGTGCCGCGGGTGCTGGCGGGTCCGGGAGCGACCAGGCTGCTGGCCTGCACCCGCGAGGACGCCGATCAGACGGAGCTGGACGCGGCCGGGCGGCGCCGCGCCAAGCTCGGTGCCTTCGCGGCGGTCGGCGACTGCCCGCCCGCGGTAGTGCTGGTGGACGACGTTCGCACCACCGGGGCCACCGCGCTGGCCGCGGCCGCTGCGCTGCGGGCGGCCGGGACGCGTCGGGTCCTGGTCGCGACCTTCGCAGTGGCGGGGGAGGAGGCCCGGGCCGCGACCGCGCTCACCTCGGCGTAGCGGCCCTGTCGGTCGGTCGCCGCTCGGCGTCCTGCGCCGCCGCCGCGGACAGCGGGACGGCGAGGTGGTACGGCACGCTCGTCGTCACCACCCCGCGCTCGAACAGCAGGGCGGCCTTGACGAGCAGCGCCGACTGGTTGTGCAGCGGCTGCTGGTAGGCGCGGGGGAGCAGGAACTCGGGCAGGACGCAGGTCACGATCGTGGAGCGCCCGTCGGGCAGGAAGTCGCGCACGTAGGAGCGGATCGTGCGGGTGAGGCTGCGGAAGGGGCTGTCCACGACCTCGAGCGGCACGTCGATGCCCCAGTCGCCCCACTCGCCGAGGACGCGGTTGGACACCTCGACGTCAAGGTTGACCGAGAGGGCGGTGACGTCCGTGGCGCTGAGGCTGCGCGCGAAGTGCAGGGCGCGCAGCGTCGCCGAGTTCACGGCCGAGACCAGCACCACCACGTGATGGCGGACCGGCTCCTCGACCGTGTACGGCCCCGGGCCCCCGACCGGCGAGGTGAAGTCGGTGATGACCAGGGAGCCGTCGGCCAGCAGCCGCTGCTTTATCCGCAGCGCCAGGCGGTGCTCGGTCATCTGGTCGAACCAGCTGCGCGACAGCGTCTCGGCGATGACGACGTTTGTGAACCCCTCCGGGTGGGCGACGCCGTCCACCATCTCCCCGGCGCCGGCGTGACGCTGGGCGTGGCGGTGCGCCGCCTCGGCCACCGCATCGACGATCCCACGGCTGGCGGCCGGCGGAAGGAGCTGCAGCGGCACGTCCGGCGCGAGCTGACGCCAGCGGGCGGGGACGTCCTCGCCCTCGATCGGCAGGGCCATCGTGATCAGGCTGGTGGGCTGCGTGGACAGGGCGTAGGAGAGTGCCCTGGCGGCGGCCTCGTCGACCCGGTCGATCAGCAGGATCACGTGGTGGTCGGCCCGCCGCGGCCCCTCGACCAGGACCCGGTCGGCGACGTGCGCGCGCAGGGCCGCGCTGACCCTTCGGTAGTGCCCGTTGATCCCGCGCATGGCGACGACCAGCACGGGGATGGCCGTCAGGACCATCCAGGCGCCGTCGAGGAACTTGGTGATCGCGACCACGACCAGCACGACCGCGGTCACCACCGCCCCGATCAGGTTCAGCACCAGGGAGCGCCGCCAGCCCGGCTCCCGGACGCGGTTCCAGTGCCGGACCATCCCGGTCTGGGAGAGGGTGAACGAGATGAACACGCCGAGCACGTACAGCTGGACCAGCTCGGTGACGTTCGCGCCGAAGGCGATCAGCAGCGCGATCGCGCCGGCGGCCAGCGTCAGGATCCCGTTGGAGAACACCAGCCGGTCGCCGCGCGCGACGAGCTGGTGGGGCAGCCAGCGGTCCTGGGCGAGGATCGAGCCGAGGCGCGGGAAGTCGGCGAATGAGGTGTTGGCCGCCAGCACGAGGATCAGCGTCGTCGCCACCTGCACGGCGTAGAAGCCGATGCCGTCGCCCAGGACCGCCTGGGCGATCTGCGCCACCACGGTCAGATGCGTGCCCTCGGACGGGGTGGCGCCGGTGCCGACGGCCAAGAAGCTGATGCCGAGGAACAGCGCGACGGCGATCGCCGCCATGATCGCCAGGGTCGAGGCGGCGTTGCGGCTCTGCGGGTAGCGGAACGCGGGGACGCCGTTGGAGATCGCCTCGACACCGGTCAGCGCCGTCGCCCCGGTCGCGAAGGCTCGCAGGACCAGCAGGACCCCGAGAGCCTGCGCCGTCGCGACGCCCGGGCCGGCGACGGGGGCGTCCGGGCACCCTTCCAGGGCGCAACGTGCGAGCCCGGCGAGGACCAGCACGCCCATCATCGCGATGAAGAAGTAGGTGGGGAGCGCGAACAGCAGCCCCGCCTCGCGCACGCCGCGCAGGTTCGCCAGCGTGACGCCGACGACGATCAGGATCGCGAGCGGCACCCGCAGCCCCTCGAGCTCGGGCGCGGCCGCGATGATGGCCGCGACGCCCGCCGCCGTCGACACCGCGACGGTCAGGGTGTAGTCGACCAGCAGCGCCCCGGCGGCCACCAGGCCCGCGGTGTCGCCGAGGTTGTCGCGCGCCACGATGTACGCGCCGCCGCCGCGCGGGTAGGCGCGGATCGTCTGGCGGTAGCTCACCACGACGATCACCATCAGCAGCGACACGACCGCCGCGAGCGGGCGCACCAGGCCGAGCGCCGCGCTGCCCGCCAAGGCGAGGACGAGCATCATCTCCTGGGTCGCGTAGGCCACCGAGGACAGCGCGTCGGACGCGAAGACCGGCAGCGCCATCCAGCGCGGGAGCAGCTGGTGGGCCAGCTCGCGGCTGGAGCGCGGCCTGCCGAGGAGGACCCGCTTGGCAGCGGCGCGCATACCGAGCACTTCCGACCTCCTCCGGTGGGCGACGTATCGTAGTGCGCGCGCAATCGCGAGAGCCTGGCGATCACCGCGAACGCCTCAGGAGGCCACCCGTGCACGTCGTCATCGCCGGCTGCGGCCGCGTCGGCGCGCTGCTAGCCCAGGAGCTGACCGGGGCGGGGCATGACGTGGCCGTCATCGACAAGGATCCGCGCGCGTTCCGCCGCCTCGGCGACGGCTTCGCCGGCACCACCGTGACCGGCGTGGTGTTCGATCCCACCGCTCTGGAGAAGGCGGGCATCCGCCGCGCCCAGGCCTTCGTGGCGGTGACCAGCGGTGACAACTCCAACGTGGTGTCGGCCCGCACCACGAAGGAGGCCTACGGCGTCGAGCGCGTGGTCGCCCGGATCTACGACCCGCAGCGGGCGCGGATCTTCGAGCGCCTCGGCATCACGACCGTCGCCACCGCGCAGTGGACCGCCGACGAGATCCTGCGCGCCCTGCTGCCGGCCTCCGAGCGGATCGTCGGAACCCTTGGCACGGGCCACGGCGATGTGGTCCTGCTGTCGCTGACCGTTCCGGAGGGTGCCCGCGACGTCCCCGTCGAGACGCTGAACCGCAGCGGGGAGATGGTCCTGGCGGCGATCACCCGCGAGGGCAGCACCACCGTCCCCGTGTCCGGCGCCCTGCTGGTCGCCGGCGACGAGGTGCACCTGGCGGTCCAGCGCAGCGCGGTCGAGGCCGCGCGGACGCTGGTCGCAGGCCTGGGGGAGGAGCAGCGATGAGGGTGGTCGTCGCCGGCGCCGGAAAGGTGGGGCGCTACCTCGGGGTCGACCTCGCCCGCCGCGGCCACGACGTGGTGCTGATCGACAAGGACGCCGACGCCCTCACGGCCTTCGAGGAGGTCGAGGGGCTGACCACCCTCAACGGCGACGCCTGCTCCCCGGGCGTCCTGGAGGAGGCAAGCGCGCGCAGCGCCGACGCCGTCGTGGCCGCGACCGGCGACGACGAGGACAACCTCGTGATCAGCCTGCTGTCCAAGCAGGAGTTCGCCGTGCCGAGGGTGCTCGCCCGCGTCAACCACCCGACCAACGAGTGGCTGTTCGACGACTCGTGGGGCGTGGACCTGGCCGTCAGCCCGCCGCACCTGCTCACCGCGCTGGTGGAGGAGCACGTCAGCGAGGGCGACCTGGTCGACCTCCTGCGCCTGGAGCGCGGCGCGGTGCACCTGATGGAGGTGCGCCTGGGGGAGACCTCCTGGGCCGTCGGGCAGCGGGTGGAGGAGCTCGGTCTGCCGCCGGACCTGGTGCTGGTCGCGGTGGTGCGTCAGGGCCGCGTCGTCGCGGTCCGGTCCTCGACCCCGCTCGCGGAGGGCGACGAGGTCCTCGCCCTGGTCCCCGAGGGGCGTCAGGAGGAGCTGCGGCGGCGGCTGGTCGGCGGACCCTAGTACGGCCCGCGGACCGGGCTGAGCGCCGGGTTGAGCATGCGCCTGGGGCCGTCCGGGTCGACGCTCACGGTGCCGGTCAGCTGGAGGCCCGCGCCCAGCTCCACGCCACGCAGCCTGGTGCGCCCCGTGAAGCCGGCGACCAGCCGGCCGCTGCCGTCCTCGACCGCGACCTCGACGCCCTTGCTGGGCAGCAGCCGGATCGCCGTGACCACGCCGACGCAGGTGCCGGGCTGGCGGTCGACGAGGTCCGCGATCGCGGTCGCGTGGGGGAAGCCCTCACGCCAGCGCCGCAGGTCGACGTCGCGCGCGACCGCCGGGTCGACCAGCCGGAGCGAGCGCAGATCCATGTGCGCAATCGTCGCACGCCGGCGCACTTGCGCCACCCGGGCAAGGGGTCCACGATGCTGCCGCTGGCGTCAAACCGAAGTGCGCCGCGCAGTCTGCCGAGGCGGCGCACCGCCGCCGCCCCGGCGCACCAGCGGCTCGGAAAGGCGACCTTTGGCACCTTCCAGCTCCGCACCGCGCAGCCTCGACCCGGGCGCGCAGCACGACCTCGGATGCCTCCTGGCACCGAGGTCTTCTTGTCTGCGGGCAGCTCGCCGCAGCCCGCGCCCGTGGCCTGTAGACCGCCCACGCACACCAGGAACCGATCGGGGAGGGATGCCGTGGACATCACGGTGAAGAGCAAGAACTGCGACGTGCCGCCCAGGCTCAAGGAGGAGGCCGTCGACCGCATCAACCGCGCCACCCGCATCTATGACCGGCTCCTCGGCGTCGAAGTCGTCTTCAGCGAAGAGCAGAATCCCAGGATCGCCAACCGTGCGGTGCTCGAGCTCACCGCCCGCACCAAGGGCCACCACATCAGGGCCGAGGGCGCCGGCGCCGACCACCGAGAGGCCACGGACGTCGCCATGGCCCGCTTCGAGCGTCAGCTGCGCCGCTACAAGACCCGCCTCGAGGACCGCCGCCGTGGCCGCCGCCGCCCGCCGGTCCCCACCGGCGACGGCCAGCTCCAGCCGACCCCGGCGACCGCCGCCGCCGAGGACGCCGACGACCTCGCGCCGCGGATCGTCCGGACCAAGCGCTTCGAGCTGACGCCGATGCTGCCCGAGGACGCCGCGCTCCAGTTGGAGCTGCTCGACCACGACTTCTACGTCTTCTCGAACGCCGCAACCGGGGCGTGCAGCGTGCTCTACCGGCGCAAGGACGGCGAGCTCGGGCTGATCGAGGCCGTGGAGGAGGTCTAGTGCGCATGGGGTCGCGGTGGCGGCTCGGCCTGGCCGCCACGGCCACCCCGATGGCTAGTATGGGTTGCAGCTAGGCCCATCCTGGGGGGAGACTGCGCACATGAGCGAAGCGGGTCACTCGGACGCCATCCGAGTCGTCGTTGCCGATGACCACGCGCTGTTCCGGCGCGGGCTGGAGATGGTGCTGGAGTCCGAGCCCGACATCGAGGTCGTCGCCGAGGCCAACAACGGGGCCGAGGCCGTCGCCCTGGCAACCGAGCACGTTCCCGACCTTGTCCTCATGGATGTCCGCATGCCGCCGGCCGAGGGCATCAACGGCGGGATCGAGGCCACCCAGGCCATCAAGGATCAGGTGCCGAACACCAAGATCCTCATGCTGACGATCTCCGATGAGGAGGAGGACCTCTACGACGCGATCAAGGCCGGCGCGTCCGGGTATCTGCTCAAGGAGATCTCCATCGAGGAGGTTGCCGACGCGATCCGCTCGGTCCACGCCGGCCAGTCGCTGATCTCCCCGTCGATGGCCTCCAAGCTGCTCACCGAGTTCGCCGCCATGGCGCGCAAGGACGAGGAGAAGCAGCAGATGCCCGCGCCGCGGCTGACCGACCGCGAGATGGAGGTCCTGACCCTGGTCGCCCAGGGCCTCAACAACCGGGACATCGCCAAGGAGCTGTTCATCTCGGAGAACACGGTCAAGAACCACGTCCGCAACATCCTCGAGAAGCTGCACCTGCACTCGCGGATGGAGGCGGTCGTCTACGCCGTGCGCGAGAAGCTGCTCGAGATCAAGTAGGTGGGCAGCTGCAGGCCCTGAAACCCGTGGGCGCCTGCGTCGGGTGGGTCTTCGCGCCCTAGACTGGCCTCTCTGGCTTTCCCGCCCCAGGAGGCAATGTGGTTCTTCAGAAGATCCTGCGCGCAGGCGAGGGTCGCCGGCTCAAGCAGCTCCAGCAGATCGTCGCCCAGGTGAACGCGGCGGAGGACTCCGTCACCGGGCTGACCGATGAGCAGCTGCGGGCCCGCACCGACGAGTTCCGCGCGCGGCTCAAGGCGGGCGAGACCCTCGACGACATCCTCCCCGAGGCGTTCGCGACGGTCCGCGAGGCGGCGCGGCGGGTGCTGCACCAGCGGGCCTACGACGTCCAGGTCCTCGGCGGGGTGGCGCTGCACCAGGGCGACATCGCCGAGATGAAGACCGGTGAGGGCAAGACGCTCACCTCGACCATGCCGGTCTACCTCAACGCCCTGAACGGACGGGGCGTCCACGTCGTCACGGTGAACCCCTACCTGGCCTCCCGCGACGCCGAGTGGATGGGCCGCGTGTACCGCTTCCTCGGCCTCGAGGTCGGGCTGGTCTACTCCCAGCAGCCGAAGTCCGAGAAGCGCGTCGCCTACGCCGCCGACATCACCTACGGGACCAACAACGAGTTCGGCTTCGACTTCCTGCGTGACCACATGGTCCTCACCCCGCAGGAGAAGGTCCAGCGCGGGCACGTGTACGCGATCGTCGAAGTGGTAGACTCGATCCTCATCGACGAGGCCCGAACGCCGCGGATAATATCCGGGCCCGCCGACCAGGCGACCGAGTGGTACTCGGTCTTCGCCAAGCGCGTC
>CAZVUW010000021.1:0-35694 GCA_964629825.1 uncultured Actinomycetota bacterium | reverse complement strand
GCGCCGAGCACCGCGATGCCGTTGATCCCGCCGTACCGGGATCACACCAGATCAAGGCCCGAACCGATCCTTAGCACCAAGTGGGCGGTCACGCCCACTTTTTGTTTCGTGCACGGCAGCGCCAGGAGGAGGGAGGGGAGCCGCGTGACCGACGAGAACGCACGCGTCACCGCGCTCGCGCAGCCCCTGGCCTCAGCACGCGGGATGGACCTCGTGGAGGTCCAGATCAAGGGCAGCGGTGGCCGCCGACTGGTGCGCGTGATCGTCGACCGCAAGGGCGGCGTGGACCTCGACTCCTGCCAGGCCCTGTCGCGGGATCTCTCCGCGGCGCTGGACGTCGAGGACCCGATCGCCGGCAGCTACGCGCTCGAGGTGACGTCGCCGGGGGTCGACTACCCGCTGCGTGACCGGGCAGCCTTCGACCGGGTAGAAGGACGGGAGGTCGTCGTCCACCGCGGTGGCGGCGACGAGGTGAAGCAGGTGAGGGGGACGGTCAAGGCCGCCGAGGAGGACGCTGTGGTGCTCGACGTCGGCGGTGAGCCGGTCAGGGTGCCGTACACGGAGATCCGCAAGGCCACGCAGGCGCTGCCCTGGTGACGCGCGTCGCCAGAGCGCGGCTAGGCGCCGCGGCGGGCGAGAAGGAGAGTGGAGATGCAGGTTGACATCGAGGCGCTGCGCAGCATCGAGCGCGAGAAGGGCATCGCCTTCGACACCGTGGTCGAGGCGCTCGAGAGCGCCCTGGCGAGCGCGTACAAGCGGCAGGCGGTGAACGCCCAGGAGGCCCGCGTCATCATCGACCGCGACACCGGGGAGGTCACCGTCTTCGCCCAGGAGCTGGACGACGAGGGCAACGTCCTGGCGGAGTGGATCGACACGCCCCACGACTTCGGCCGCATCGTGGCGCAGACCGCCAAGCAGGTGCTGATGCAGCGGCTGCGCGAGGCGGAGCGCGAGCTCACCTACGGCGAGTACTCCGGCAAGGAGGGCGACCTCGTCACCGGCACGGTCCAGATCCACGACAACCGGACCACCGTCCTGGACCTGGGCAACGCCGAGGCCGTCCTGCCCTACGCCGAGCAGGTGCCCACCGAGGAGTACGTGCACGGCATGCGCCTGCGCGCCTACATCGTCGAGGTCCGGCGCAGCGGGGTGAAGGGGCCGCAGATCATCTGCAGCCGCAGCCACCCGCACCTGGTACGCGAGCTGTTCCGCCTTGAGGTGCCTGAGATCGCCGACCGCACCGTCGAGGTGAAGGCGATCGCGCGCGAGGCTGGGCACCGCACCAAGATCGCGGTCGCCTCCAACGACCCGTCCGTGGACCCCGTCGGCGCCTGCGTTGGCTCGCGCGGCAGCCGCGTGCGCGCCATCGTCGAGGAGCTGAACGAGGAGAAGATCGACATCATCACCTGGTCGGACGACCCCGCCGAGCTGGTGGCCAACGCCCTATCCCCGGCCAAGGTGAAAGAGGTCTACCTATACGACGACGAGGGCACGGCTCTCGTGGTCGTGCCCGACTACCAGCTGTCGCTGGCGATCGGCCGAGAGGGCCAGAACGCGCGCCTGGCGGCCCGCCTGACCAACTGGCGCATCGACATCAAGAGCGAGACCCAGTTCGCCGAGGAGCAGGCCGCCTTCCAGGCCGCCTACGAGCGTGGCGAGGTCGACGAGTACGGCAACCCGCTACAGCCGGCCGTTGCGGCCGGGGAGCCGGCGGGTGGCGCGGCGGACGCCGCCGAAGCGCCGTCGGCGCCGGACGAGAGGGTGGCTGCAGGCGCTCCGTCGGAGCAGCGCGAAGAGGAGTAAGGTGGAGGTTCCCACCCGCACGTGCCTCGTGTGCCGGAGGAGCGCGCCGAAGGAGGCGCTTCTCCGACTCGCCGTGGTGGATGGCACTGCGCAGGTTGACCCCTTGGCCATCCAGCAGAGCCGTGGCGCGTACGTCTGCCCCACTCCCGAGTGCACCGCGGGGGCCGTCCGCCGCGACGGCGCGGCGGTGGCGCGCGCCCTGCGGATAGGGCGCACGGCGGTCGACGTGGGGGCGTTGCGGAACGCGCTCGAGGCCGAGCGAGCGCGACGACAACCAGTAACAGCAATGTGACGGCCCAGCCGTCACGAGGAGCGTGTAAGTGAGCAAGGTTCGCGTCTACGAGCTGGCGAAGGAGACTGGCCTGCCCAACCGGGAGGTCATCCGACGCCTGGCCGAGCTTGGCGTGGAGGCGAAGTCGCACTCCTCCACGGTCGCCGAGGTCGATGCCAAGGCGTTCCGCGACTCCCTCGGCAAGCTGCAGGAGGAGCGTCGCCGGCAGGCCGAGGAGCGCGCCCGCAAGGAGGCCGAGGAGTACGACCTCGCCGCCGTGCGCACGCCCCCGAAGGAGGCCACGGCTCGACGGATCCTGCCCCCACACCTGCGCAAGCAGCAGGAGCAGTCCACCGCGCCGGCCCAGCCGGACGCGCCGACGGCTCCGGCGGCACCCGGCGGCGCCGAGGCCCCGCCGCGCTTCCGGCCTCCCACCACTCCGTTCCGGCCGAGCTCGCCGGGCGGGGTCAGCGTGGGCGGCGAGCGCGAGGAGCGGCCCGCGGCTGCGGCCACGCCGGCGGCGCCCGCCGCCGAGCGCCCGCAGGAAAGCCCCGCCCCGGCGTCTCCGGCCACCCCCGCGGCCGAGCGCCGCGCCGCGGCCGAGGCCGCGCGCGCCGGACTGGTGCGCCCGGCGGGCCAGCGACCGGCCCCGGAGACGCGCCCACCGGCCCAGGAAGAGGAGGAGCCGCGCGGGATCCCCGGCGTCCCCCGCCCTGGCACGCCGCCGCGTCCGGGTCAGCCGACGGTCCGCCCGCCGGTCAGCCCCGCCGCCACCGGCCTTCCGGTCGAGCCGCGCCGGCGCCTCGAGCACAACCTGCCGCGCGAGGGCACGGGTAAGCGCTTCATCCCACCGCCGCTGCGCGCCGCCCCCAAGGAGGCGGCCGGCGCTGGTGCCGGCGCGCCCGCGCGCGGTCGGCCCGCCGGTGGCCCGCCGCGCCCCGGCGCGCCGCGTCCCGGTGCTCCCGGAGCGGGGGCCCCGCCGCGGCCCGGCGCCACCCCGCCCGGCGGACGCAAGGGCAAGAAGCGCAAGCGCAAGGAGCCGACCCTCCAGGACCAGTTCGAGGAGCAGGTCTCGCCACGGCGCGGGCGCTCCGGCCCGGTCAAGGCGCAGGTCGACGGCCCCGTCGACGTGGTCCCGGGAATCACCGTCGGCGAGTTCGCCAAGCTCATCGGCGTCAACCCGACCGACATCGTGCGGGTCCTGTTCGGGCTGGGCGAGATGATCACGGTCACCCAGTCGATGACGCAGGATCTCATCGAGCTGGTGGCGGCCGAGATGGACGCCGACGTCCGCTTCGTCACGCCCGAGGAGCTGGAGTTCGGCGCCGAGGAGGAGGACGACCCCGAGGACCTCGAGCCCCGCGCTCCGGTCGTCACCGTCATGGGTCACGTCGACCATGGGAAGACGCTGCTCCTCGACGCCATCCGCGAGTCGGATGTCGCCTCGGGCGAGGCCGGCGGCATCACCCAGCACATCGGCGCCTACCAGGTCACCCGCAACGGGCGGAAGATCACCTTCATCGACACGCCCGGTCACGAGGCCTTCACCCAGATGCGTGCGCGCGGTGCCAGCGTCACCGACGTGGCCATCCTGGTCGTGGCGGCCGACGATGGGGTCAAGCCGCAGACCGTGGAGGCCATCAACCACATCAAGGCCGCCGGCGTGCCGATCATCGTCGCGGTCAACAAGATCGACAAGGAGGGCGCGGACCCCGTCCGGGTGCGCACCCAGCTGACCGAGTACGACCTCATCGCCGAGGAGTTCGGCGGTCAGACCACGATGGTCGACGTGTCTGCCAAGACCGGGCAGAACCTCGACGAGCTGCTCGAGATGGTGCTGCTCCAGGCCGACGTCGCCGAGCTCAAGGCCAACCCGAACGCGCCTGCGCGCGGCACCGTCATCGAGGGTCACCTCGATCGCGGCCGCGGCGCCGTGGCCACCGTCCTGGTGCAGCGCGGCACGCTGCACATCGGGGACAACCTGGTCGCCGGCATCGCCGACTGCAAGGTCCGCGCGATGTTCGACGAGGACGGCAAGCCGGTCGATGAGGCCGGTCCGTCGACGCCCGTCCAGGTCCTCGGCTGGAACGAGGTGCCCGACGCCGGTGACGAGTTCCGCGTCGTCGCCGACGAGCGCACCGCCCGCGAGATCGCGTCCAACCGCCAGGCGCGCGAGCGCAGGCTCGAGCTGGCCAGCCGCAAGACCCTGTCGCTGGACGACCTCTCCGGCGCCATCGCCGAGGGTCAGCTGCAGACGCTCAACCTGATCATCAAGGGCGACGTGTCCGGCTCCGTCGAGGCCGTCGCCGACGCGATGAACAAGCTGGAGCTGCCCGAGGTCAAGATCCAGATCATCCACAAGGGCGTCGGTGCCGTCACCGAGAGCGACGTCACGCTGGCCGAGACCTCGAACGCGATCATCATCGCCTTCAACGTCCGGCCGGAGCCCAACGCCAGGGCGGCCATCGAGGCCAGCGGCGTCGACCTGCGCCAGTACTCGATCATCTACAAGGCGACCGAGGACATCGAGCGCGCCGTCAAGGGCATGCTCGAGCCCGAGTTCGTCGAGGTGGTCATCGGCCGCGCCGAGGTCCGCGAGGTCTTCCGCGTGCCGCGCGCCGGCTTCGTGTTCGGCTGCTACGTCACCGAGGGCGTCCTGCGCCGCCACGCGTCCGTGCGCGTCATCCGCGACGGCGTGGTGGTCGCCGACGACACCATCGCGTCGCTGCGCCGCTTCAAGGACGACGTCAACGAGGTCGCGACCGGCTTCGAGTGCGGTGCCGGCCTGTCGAACTTCCAGGACGTCAAGGTGGGTGACGAGTTCGAGGTGTACGAGGAGCAGGAGGTCGCGCGCTCGTGACCTTGTGAGGCGGAGAGCGGCCGGTTCCGGGACTGAACCCCCTTTCTACGTCCCTCCACCGGCCGCCCTCCGCCTCACCCCCGCGCTCCAGGACTCCTGCTCCTCGAGGTGATGCCGGGTGATCGCGGCTCTGGTTGTCGTCGAGCTGCATGTCCCTGCGGTTGGGTCGCTGAAGGCCAAGCGCGGGGTGGTCAAGTCGTTGATGGCGGCTTTGCGGCGGGAGCTCGAGGTCAGCGTTGCCGAGGTCGGGCATCAGGACCTGTGGCAGCGGGCAACGTTGGGGGTGGCGGCCGCAGCCGGATCGGAGATCGGCGCCCGCAAGGTGGCCCAGAACGTCGAGAAGATCGTCAACCGGGAGCCACGCGTGGAGCTCATCGGGCTCGACGTCGAGATCGTCGCAACTGAGAGGTGAGCCATGTCGAACCGCGCCCGTCGCATCAACGAGGAGATCAAGGAGATCCTCGCCAGCGCGCTGCTCGACGTGAAGGACCCGCGGGTGGGCTTCGTGACCATCACGGACGTGCGGACCAACACCGACTACACGGTCGCGCAGGTCTTCTACACGGTGCTGCCGGACGACGAGAGCACGCGCCAGACCACCGCGGCCGGTCTGCGCAGCGCCACGCCGATGCTGCGCAGGGTTCTGGGCCAGCAGCTGCGCCTGCGCCTGGTCCCCGAGCTCAGCTTCGAGCGTGACACCGTGCCCGAGCAGGGTCGGCGCATCGAGGCGCTGATAGAGCAGGGCAGGAACGCAGATGACGATCTCTGAGCGCGAGTGGGACCGAGCCGTCGCGCTGCTGCGCGACGCGTCCGAGGTCGCCCTCGCCTGCCACGTCGACCCCGACGGGGACGCGCTCGGCTCGATGCTGGCGCTGCGGCATCAGCTCGCCAAGCGCGGCGCCAGGGTGTGGGCCTCCTACGGATCGGCGCATGACCGCAAGAGCCCGTTCAGCATCCCGGCGCAGTACACCTTCCTGCCCGGCCTCGGCGAGCTGACGCGCCCCGAGGACTTCCCCGCCGCTCCAGAGCTGCTGGTGGCGTTCGACTGCGCTTCGATCGACCGGCTCGGGTCGCTGACGCCGAACGCCGAGAAGGCCGGGACCGTCGTGGTCCTCGACCACCACGCCAGCGGCGCGGCCTTCGGAGACGTGCGCCTGATCGACCCGGACGCGCCCGCGACCGCCGTCGTCGTCGCCGAGCTGCTCGACCGGCTCGGATTTGAGCTCGACCGCGCGACCGCGGAGTGCCTGTATGTGGGGCTGGTCACCGACACCGGCAGGTTCTCGTATTCGAGCACGACGCCTGAGACCTTGCGCCTCGCCGCGCAGCTGATGGAGTTCGGGATCGACCATGCGGCCATCAACCGGCGCGTGTGGGAGACGCACAGCTTCGGCTACCTCAAGGTGCTTGCCAGAGCCCTGGAGCGCACCCGGCTCGAGCCGAGCGCCGGGCTCACCTGGACCGTTCTGACGCAGGCCGACCTCGAAGAGCTCGGCATAACCCTGCCCGAGACCGAGGGGGTGATCGACATCCTGCGAGCGGTCGACTCGGCCGACTGCGCCCTGGTGCTCAAGGAGCAGGGTGACGGGCGCTGGAAGGCCACGCTGCGGAGCAAGGGAAGGGTGAACGTGGGCCTGGTGGCCGAGCGCCTCGGCGGCGGCGGCCATGCCTTCGCCGCCGGCTTCGGCTCGACCGGCACCTCCGACGAGGTCGTGCGCCGCGTCGTCGAGCTGCTCGGCGAGGAGGAGGTCCTGCGCAAGCGCCGACGCTCCGGCGCGGATGTGGAGGCGGGCACGGCGGTGACGGCCGGGGGAAGGACATGAGCGCGCCCGCTGAGGAGCACGCCTCGCGGCTCCGTCGAGGAGCGCCGCGGCCGGGCGCGGACGCCATGCATGGAGTCGTGGTCGTCGACAAGCCGGCCGGCATGACCTCGCATGACGTCGTCGGCGTCGTCCGGCGCGGCATCGGTGCCGGGCGCCGCCACGGCCCCAAGGTCGGGCACGCCGGAACCCTCGACCCCGACGCGACCGGGGTGCTGGTCGTCGCCATCGGGCGCGCCACGCGGCTGGTGCCCTTCCTCCAGGCGTCGACCAAGACCTACGACGCGCGGCTGACCCTCGGGATAACGACCGACTCGCTGGATGCGAGCGGGAAGGTGCTTGAGGTGCGCGACGCCTCGGGCGTCGACGAGGCGTCGCTGTGCGAGGCCCTGAAGTCCTTCGTCGGCGAGATCGAGCAGATCCCGCCGATGGTCTCGGCGGTCAAGGTCGGCGGCGAGCGGCTGCACCGCAAGGCCCGCCGCGGCGAGGTCGTCGAGCGCAAGAAGCGGCCGGTCACGATCCACGACATCGTCCTCGAGGGCTTCCGGCCGGGGCCGGCCGCGGAGGCCGACTTCCTGGTCACCTGCAGCGCCGGCACGTACGTCCGGACGCTGGCGGCGGACGTGGGGGACCGGCTGGGCGTAGGCGGCCACCTGTCCGCCCTGCGGCGCATCGGCTCAGGGCGCTTCACCCTGGACCAGGCGCTTGAGCTCGACGAGGTCCGGCAGCTGGCGGAGTCCGGGCGGCTGCCCGAGGTGCTGATCTCGATGGCGGACGCGGTCGCGGACTACCCTGCCGTCGTGCTTGACGAGGGCTCGGAGGCTGCGCTGCGCAACGGGCGACCCCTGCCGCCGACCGGCAAGGAGGGGCCGGTGGCCGCGCTGTCCCGAGACGGCAGCCTGATCGCCATGGTCGAGGACCGGGCTGGGGCAGCCCGGCCGCTGGCCGTCGTCGCGCCCGCGGGGCTCCCGTCCACCCGCGGGGGAGCGCGCGATGGGTGAGGCGCGCATCGCCTCGGGTCTCGCAGAGGTCGAGGAGGCGCCGTCGGTTGTCTCGATCGGCTTCTTCGATGGCGTCCACCGCGGGCACCAGTCCATCATCGGCAGGGCCGTGCGCGCCGCGCAGGAGCGGGATCTGCGCAGCGTCGTCGTCACCTTCGACCGCCACCCGATGGAGGTCGTCAAGCCGGGCAGCCAGCCGCGTCTGCTGATGACCCTCCAGCGACGTGCGCGCACCCTCAGCGACCAGGGCGTCGACTTGGTCGTCGTCCTGCCGTTCGACGATGCACTGCGGCACCTCAAGCCGGCCGAGTTCGTGGACCGCGTCCTGGTGGACCCGCTGCACGCGCGCAAGGTTGTCGTCGGGGCCAACTTCCGCTTCGGGCACCGCGCCGCCGGCGACGTGGCGCTGTTGAACGACCTGGGCCCCCAGCGCGGCTTCGACGTCGAGGGTGTCAGCCTGCTGTCACTCGACGGCGAGCCGATCTCCTCTACGGCGATCCGCGCCGCCGTCGACGAGGGCGACGTGGAGAAGGCCACCCGGCTGCTCGGACGCCCGCACGTCCTTGACGGCATCGTGATCCGCGGCGATGCCCGCGGCGCCACCCTCGGCTTCCCCACCGCCAACCTGCAGGTCAGCGATCGCCTGGCCATCCCGGCCCGCGGCATCTACGCGGGCTGCTGCCACCTCGAGGACGACACGCTGGTCCCGTGCGTCACGAGCGTCGGCTTCAACCCGACCTTCGGCGGTCAGGAGCTGCGCGTCGAGTCCTATCTGCTCGACTTCGACGGCGACCTCTACGGCCGCTCCATCGCGCTCGACTTCCGCCATCGGCTGCGCGACGAGCAGCGCTTCGACAGCGCCGACGAGCTCATCGCGGCCATCCACGACGACGTGAAGAGAGCCCGCGAGCTGCTCGGCGCCTGACCCCGCGAGCTCTCCAGTCGCCACGGGCGCCGCAGCTACTCGGACGCGAGCACCTCGAGGCGCACCTGGATGACGCCGGTGCCCGGGTCGGCCAGCGCGCGGAAGGTGGCGGCGGAGAGGTCGAAGCGACGGTTGGTCCACTCGGCCGGACCCCAGTCGGTGACCGTGGCCTCGACCGTCGTGCCACCGGGGCCGGTCAGAAGGACGCGGGTGCCGCAGCGCAGCTCGCGGCTGGCGAGGGTGAGCTGCTCGGGGTCGAAGACGTCGCCGCAGGCGGTTCGGTTGCCGGCGAAGCCGGGGCCGTACCAGGAGGCGGCGCCCTCGAGCACGGTGCCGGCCGGGGTGGGGTCCAGCGTGCGGATGTTGCTGCGCGGGGGAGCGGGGCTGGGAGATGGGCCGGGAGCGGCCTCGGCCACCGGCGCCTCGGCAGGGACGGCGGCCGGAGCGGGCTGGGCTGCTTCGACCACCGGGGCCGCGGCCACCGCGATGGGGGGGTCGGGGGCAGCGGGCGTCGACAGCGGCTCGGCGGCGGCCGCGCCGGCCAGCTCGATCGCCGCCGCCTCTGCCTCTGGCTCGGGTGGCGGCTCGACGGCGGGGGGAACGCCGAGCCACACGACCACCTGCCCGTCGTCGGGCAGCGCCTCGCCGGCGGAGGGGTGCTGGGCGGTGACCCGCTCGCCCTCGCCGACCGAGACCGGGACGGCCACGGCGCCGGCGTCGACCAGCACCGCCGACGCCCGCTCATAGGTCACGCCGACCACATCCGGGGTGGCGCCAGCGCTGCCCTCGTCGAGCCGGTCGACGATGGCCATGGCCGGGTGCCGGCCGCTGGCGGCGACGGCCATGGCCACCTGCGGCTCGGTTGCCTCGGTGCCGGAGCAGGCGGCCAGGGCCAGCAGGGCGAGTGCGGCGACGGCGCGCAGCAGGCGCGAGGCGGAGGTGGGGGGAGGCAGCTGGGGGGCGGTCATCGTGCTAGGGATCGGCATGTGCGCCCGCGAGATTGAGCCGACCGGAGGGGCCGGACGGCCAGGTCAGAGCCCGTGAAAGGCGGCACCCGTCGGCGACCTGTGGGCGCTGGTTGCTTGTGGGCGGGTGGGGCGCGTGGCAGACTCGGAGCAGGCCGCCCGAAGGAGGCGGCCGCAGTTCGTGCCCGGAAGGCGCCGCGAGAGGCGGCGCCGGGGTGACATCGGATGCTCGAGTCCATGGGGAACCCCGACTCGAGCCCGTGAGGAGAGTCGTCGCCTTCCGCACCCAGGAGGTGGCCGAGGCGAGAGCCGACTCCCGATGCTGCGCCCGTGAGGCTTGAGACCAGCCGGAGCGCCGCACCACCCGCCGGGACCGAGATACGAGGAGCCACCGAGTTGAGCAAGGCCGTCATCCCCAACAAGGACGAGCTGATCCGCGAGTACGCGACCGCGGACGGCGACACGGGTTCGCCAGAGGTGCAGGTCGCTTTGCTGACCGCCCGGATCAACCACCTGACGGAGCACCTGAAGACCCACAAGAAGGACCACCACTCGCGTCGGGGTCTGCTGCAGCTGGTCGGTCGCCGTCGCCGCCTGCTGGCCTATCTCGCCAAGACGGACATCGAGCGGTACCGGTCGCTGATCCAACGACTCGGACTCCGTCGTTAGCAATGCCCGACGCCGGCTCCCCCCGGGGATGCCGGCGTCGTCTCATCGAGCCCTCCGAAGGCGCCGCCAGTCAGTTGTCAGTTGCCATCGCTTCGCAGCAGTCCCACCGCACAAGGCTGGGCTGCCCCCGCTGTCGCCGCCTGCGCGAGCTGCGGAGCGCTGACCACTGGGAACTGACCCCGACGCCCGGACGGGCTCCACGAACGGCGCCCGGAGCGGCGCCGACAAGGAGGACCCATACATGGGCAAGCTCGGAATCCACGAGGTTTCCGCCCGCATAGGCGATGTCACCATCGCCTTCGAGACCGGCAAGACCGCAGCACAGGCGGGCGGCGCGGTCGTCGCTCACCTCGGCGACACGGTTCTGCACACCACCACCACCGCCTCGAGCCGGCCGAAGGAGCACCTGGACTTCTTCCCGCTCACGGTCGACTACGAGGAGAAGGCCTACGCGGCCGGCAAGATCCCCGGCGGCTTCTTCAAGCGCGAGGGTCGCGCCAGCGAGGCGGCCATCCTGACCGCCCGCCTCGTCGACCGGCCGATGCGGCCGACCTTCGACGAGGGTCTGCGCAACGAGATCCAGATCCTGATCCTGGCGCTGTCGGCGGACCAGGAGCACACGCCGGACGTCCTGGCGATCAACTCGGCGTCGATGGCGACGATGCTCGCCGGCATCCCCTTCGACGGCCCGGTCGCCGGCGTCCGCCTGGCGATGGACATCGACGGCCGCTGGAAGCCGTTCCCCACGTTCTCCTACCTGGAGGAGGAGGCCATCTTCGACCTGGTCGTCGCCGGCCGGCTCAACCCCGAGTCGGGCGAGATCGACATCCTGATGGTCGAGGCCGAGGCCACCGAGAACACCGTCCCGAAGGTCGAGATGGGCGCCGTCAAGCCCACCGAGGAGGTCCTCGGTGAGGCCCTGGAGGAGGCCAAGCCCTACCTCCGCCAGCTCTGCGACCTGCAGCTCGAGCTGGTTGAGAAGGCCGGTCGGCGCGACGCCGGCAGCTACCCGCTGTACCCGCCGTACGTCGACAAGGTCTACGAGGCCGTCGAGCGCGCGGTCGCCGACGAGCTGGCCGCCATCTACTCCGACGGCGCGCTGGACAAGGCGACCCGCAACGAGCGCATCGCCGACCTGCGCGAGCGCGGCATCGACGCCGCGTTCGCCGACGCCGGCGATGTCGAGGTCAGCGACGAGCAGCTCGAGGCGCAGGCCAAGAACGCCTTCCGCGCCATCGAGAAGAAGACCATCCGCCGCCGCGTCGTCAACGAGGGCGTGCGCATCGACGGCCGCGGCCCGAAGGACATCCGCGAGCTGTCCTCCGAGGTCGGCGTGCTGCCCAGGGCGCACGGCTCCGGGCTCTTCAAGCGCGGCGAGACGCAGGTGCTCAACGTCCTGACCCTGGGCATGACGCGCGACGCGCAGCGCCTCGACACGATCGACCCGGTCACCGAGAAGCGCTACATCCACCACTACAACTTCCTGCCCTTCTCGACCGGTGAGACCGGCTTCATGCGCGGCCCGAAGCGCCGCGAGATCGGTCACGGCGCCCTCGCCGAGCGCGCCCTGCTGCCGGTGATCCCGTCGGTGGAGGACTTCCCCTACACGCTGCGGCTGGTGTCCGAGGTGCTGAGCTCGAACGGCTCGACCTCGATGGCCTCCGTGTGCGCCTCGACGCTGTCGCTGATGGACGCCGGCGTCCCGATCAGCGCCCCCGTCGGCGGCATCGCGATGGGCCTCATCGCGGAGGGCGGCAAGTACACGACCCTCACCGACATCCTCGGAGCCGAGGACGCCTTCGGTGACATGGACTTCAAGGTCGCGGGGACGAGCGAGTTCGTCACCGCGCTCCAGCTCGACACCAAGCTGTCCGGCATCCCCGCCGACGTGCTCGCCAGCGCCCTGCGGCAGGCCAAGGAGGCCCGCACGCAGATCCTCGAGCACATGGCGCAGACGATCGCCGAGCCGCGCGCCGAGCTGAACCCCAACGCACCGCGCGTCCTGACCGAGTACATCCCCGCCGACAAGATCGGCGAGGTCATCGGGCCCAAGGGCAAGATCATCCGCGAGATCACCGACGAGACCGGCGCCGAGATCAACATCGAGGACGTCGACGGCCGCGGTGTCGTGCACATCTACTCGAGCGACGGCGAGGCCGCGCAGGCGGCCCTCGACCGCATCCGTGCGATCGCCAACCCCGTCATCCCCAAGGAGGGCGAGCGCTACTACGGGACCATCGTCAAGACGATGGACTTCGGCGCGTTCGTCTCGCTGACCCCCGGCAACGACGGCCTGCTGCACATCTCCAAGCTGCCCAAGCCCGAGGGCCGGCGGCTGCAGCACGCCGACGAGGCCGTGAACGTCGGCGACAAGGTCTGGGTCGAGGTCAGCGAGGTCAAGGACGGCCGCAAGTTCTCGCTGTCGCTGGTCGAGGGCCCCGGCCAGGAGGGCGGCGGTGAGGCTCCCGCTGAGGCGAGCGCCCCGGCTGCCCGTCCGACCGAGGACACCCGCCCGAGCGAGCGCGAGGGCGGCCGCCGCGAGCGCACGCGCGAGCGCAGCGACCGCGGTGAGCGCGGCGAGCGCGGGCGAGACCGTGACCGCGGCCGAGACCGTGACGCCGGCGGCGAGCGCCGCACCCGCGAGCGCACCCGCGACCGCGGTGGCGACGAGGGCGAGGGGCGCGATGGAGGCGAGTCCGGCCCGCGCCGGCGCACCCGCCGCCGCCTCTAGGGTGCAGAGGGCGAGCACGGCTGGAGACGCCGTCCAGCTTCTGGACGGCGTCTACCAGACCGCTCTGGACAACGGCGTGCGGGTCGTCACCGAGACGATGCCGCACGTCCGCTCCGTCTCGATCGGCTTCTGGATCGGGGTCGGCTCCCGCGACGAGCGCGGCTCGGTCGAGGGCGCCAGCCACTTTCTGGAGCACCTGCTCTTCAAGGGCACCGCGCGGCGCACGGCGGCGGAGATCGCCGAGTCGCTGGATGCGGGCGGAGGCGACCTCAACGCCTTCACCTCGAAGGAGCACACCTGCTTCTACGCCCACTGCCTCGACCGCGACAGCGCGCTCGCCGTCGACGTCCTGGGCGACATGATCACCTCGGCGCTGATCCGCCCGGCCGACGTGGAGGCCGAGCGCGAGGTCGTGCTCGAGGAGATCCGGATGCACCTCGACACGCCCGACGACCTGGTGCACTCGGTGTTCCACGAGGCCCTGTTCGGCCAGCATCCGCTCGGCCGTGAGATCCTCGGCTCGAAGCAGTCGATCACCGCGATGACGCGGGACCAGGTGCACAGCTACTACAAGCACCACTACGTGCCGGAGAACCTCACGGTGGTAGCGGCCGGCAACGTGGTCCACGACGAGGTGGTCGCGGCCGTGGCCGCCGCGATCGGCGACCTGCCGCCGGCCGGTGGTCCCACGGTCAGCCGATCGCCATTCACCGGCACCGTCGAGCCCCAGGTCGTCCTGCGCGACCGGCCGACGGAGCAGGCGCACGTGGTGCTCGGAGGGCTCGGCATCAGCCGCAGCGACGAGCGCCGCTTCGCCGCCAGCGTCCTGAGCCAGGCGCTGGGCGGTGGCATGGCCAGCCGGCTGTTCCAAGAGGTCCGCGAGCGCCGCGGCCTCGTCTACTCCGTGTACAGCTATCAGAGCACCTACATCGATGGCGGCTCCTTCGCCGTCTACGCTGGCACGTCCCCGAGCAAGGTGGGCCGCGTCGTCGAGGTCGTCCGCGACGAGCTCGACCGTCTGCGCGCGAAGGGCCTGACCCGCCAGGAGCTCGATCGCGCCAAGGGCAACCACGCGGGCAGCATGCTCCTGTCCCTGGAGGACACCGGCAGCCGCATGTCACGGATCGGCAAGGCGCTGTCGACGGGCACCGAGGTCCTCAGCTTGGACGAGATGCTCGCAGCGGTCGAGGCCGTGACCCTCGACGACGTGCAGGCCATCGCCGAGGAGCTGCTCAGCGGTCCCTTCAAGCTGGTCGTGGTCGGCCCCGCCGCCGAGATCGACATCAAGGGCCTGGAATCGAGCTGCGAGGTCCTGGCATGACCCGGGTGGCCGTGATCGGTGCGCACGGCCGCATGGGAACCGCCGTCTGCAGCGCGGTCGAGGGGGAGCCTGACCTGGACCTGGTGGCGCGGGTCGGCAGCGGCGACAGCCTCGAGGTGGTGCTTGACGCCGGGGCCGATGTCGCCGTGGAGTTCACCACGCCCGAATCGGTGAAGGGCAACACGGCCTGGCTGCTGGAGCGCGGCGTCCACGTGGTCGTCGGCGCGACCGGACTCACGGATGCGGACCTCGAGGAGCTGCGCGCCCTGACCGGGCCGGCCAACGCGCTGGTGGCGCCCAACTTCGCCATCGGTGCGGTGCTCCTGATGGAGCTCGCCCAGCGGGCCGCCCGCCACCTGCCGCACGTCGAGATCACCGAGCTGCACCACGACCGCAAGGTCGACGCCCCCAGCGGCACCGCGCTGCGCACGGCCCGGCTGATCGCACAGGCGCGCGAGGAGACCGTCGACGTCCCCGGTCCCGAGGGCCACCCGGCCCGCGGGCTGGTGGTCGAGGGCATACCGGTCCACAGCGTGCGGCTGCCGGGGCTGGTCGCCTCCCAGGAGGTCGTCTTCGGCGGCCTCGGGCAGACGCTGACGATCCGCCACGACTCGATCGACCGCAGCTCCTTTCTGCCGGGCGTGCTGCTGGCGATCCGCCGCATCGCCGCCCTCCCCGGGCTGACCGTCGGCCTGGAGCACCTGCTGTAGCGCAGCGCGGCTACTCGTCGCGGATGAACGAGATCGACCCGCCGGGCTCCAGGATCGCGTAGCGCACCTGGCTCAGGTCGTCGATGCCCTGCTGTCGGGCTGCCTGCAGGACCTCATCACCGGGCACCCGCTCGGTCTTCAGGGCCTCGTGCAGCAGCTCGCCGTCCTGCAGGATGACCACCGGAAGGCCCTCGAGCTTCTCCTGGGTGCGCGGCCAGCGCCAGGCCACGTAAGAGGTCGCCACAACCAGGCAGGCCATCGTGCCGATCGCCAGGAAGGCGCCGGTGACCGACATGTCCTCGGCCGTGACGCCCTGCTGCACCAGATCGCCCAGGACGATGAGCAGGACCAGATCGAAGGGGTTCATCTCGGACAGTTCGCGCTTGCCGATCGCCCTGGTCAGCCCCCACAGGAAGAAGTAGACGACGGCAGCGCGGACGACGATCTCCATCAGGGCAGCACCCCGGTGACGACGTCGACCGACACCACGGGGGCGCCGCCGTCCAGGATCGCCACGATCCCGCGCCGGCCGCGCTGGGTGGTGGGATCGATCCGGCCCTTGTAGAGCACCTGGAAGGTGTCACCCTCCGGAGGGTCGAACTCGAATTCGATGAAGCTGTCATCGGCCGTGGTCGCGGACGGCTCCGGCATCAGGCCGTGGTCGTCGAGCATCTCCAGGTAGTCGGCCGAGATCGCCAGCGTGATCGGACCGTCGAAGCCGCCGTCGCGCCGCACCACGAAGCGCATGTCGGCGGACATGCCGGCTCTGGAGCGGGTCGAGTAGCGCACCTCCAGCTCCCAGCCCTCGGCCGCGCCGCTGACGGTCACGATCCGCTCGCCCGCGAACCCGGCCAGCCCGAGGATGACCAAGGCGCTCAAGGCGGCCAGGTAGGCCCGGCGCAGGGCTCGCGCGCGCTGAAGGCGTTGCAGGGGGACCTGCTCGGGGACCGTCGACTGTGCCAACTGCAACCGCCTGAGCCCTGGGTGCCGACCCTCTTCGTAGCACAGCGCCAGGTCGCCGCCGCGGAGGCTGGACGCGAGCACGCGCATGCCCCCGAGGCCACCTATGTTGGGCGCATGAGGAGGAGGCCTTCGGCATGGACATCCAGCAGCTGGTAGACGGCACCCGAGATGCGCTCACGGTCTCCCGGGTGTTCGGCGAGCCGATCGACCGCGACGGGCTGACGGTCGTACCGGTCGCGCGCGTGCGCGGAGGAGCGGGCGGTGGTGATGGCGACGGCCCCGGCGGACGGGGCACCGGTGGCGGCGGGGGGCTGATCGCCGAGCCGGTCGGCGTCTACGTCCTGCGCGGTCAGGAGGTCCGCTGGGTGCCGGCCGTGGACTTCAGCCGCATCGCCCTGCGCGGTCAGATCGTCGCCCTCGTGGCGCTGCTGACCGTGCGCGCACTGGCACGCCGGTGGCGCCGCGGCAGCACCAGCGCCTAGCCACCGCGGTTAGCGGCGCCGGAGCAGCAGCATCACGGCGTCGTCGGACAGGTTCGAAGGGCCGAGCAGCTCGCTGAGGGCCGCGTTGAGCAGCTCCTCGAGCGGGTCGTCGCGGTGCGCCTCGACCGCGCGCAGCAGGGCGTCCTGGCCGGCCAGGTAGTCGCGGCTGGCCTCGACGACCCCGTCCGTGTAGAGCACCAGCAGATCGCGGCTGTCGAGTTGGCGGCTGCGGATCTCGGGCGGCTTCGGGCTGAGGTCGCGCATGCCAAGCGGCAGGCCCTCGAGCTCGAGGCGGATGGGCTCGCCGGTCGAGCGCAGCAGCAGCGCGGGCGGATGACCGAGCGAGGCGAAGGACAGCTCGCCGCTGTCCGGCTCGTAGATGCCGCACCACAGCGTTGCCATGATCTCGGGGTCCTGCCAGACGACGTGTTCGTCGACGCGGGCGAGCAGCTCGTCGATCGGCAGCCGCTGGAGGGCGAGCGCGCGCAGCGTCTGCGTGATGCGCGTGGTGCGCGCCGCGGCCTCGACGCCCTTGCCGACGACGTCGCCGACGGCGAGCAGCACGCGTCCGTCGGGCATCGGGAAGACGTCGTAGAAGTCGCCGCCGACCTTGGCCTCGCGCGCTGCGGCTCGGTACGAGACGGTGATGGAGGTGTGCGACACCTCCGGCACCGGCGGCAGGAGCGAGTCCTGGAGGCGCTCAGCGATTCGGCGCACGGCGCGCTCGCGGCGCTCGATGGCGCGCAGCTGGGTGATGGTCGTCAGCGCGATCCCGGCATGGGTCGCGAGCAGTCTGGCGCGGTGGGCGGCCAGCTGGCTGACCGGCCGCAGGCGCAGCGCACCGATGAGGGCTCCGTCGGGCCTGCGGACCTCGGCGAGCACCTCGTCCGGAGCGGGCGCGCCCGCCTCCCGGAGCATGGTCGCGGTCATGAAGCGCGCCTCCGGGGCGAGCTCCAGCTCTACGACCAGCCGCTCGAGCAGGTCGGTGACCTCGCCGAAGCTCAGGCCGGGCTGATGCAGGCTGAGCGCCGCGACCTCCACCGGTCGCAAAGCGGCGGATGGCTCTTCGGACAGCCCGATGACGGGTTCGGTCATCTCGGCCAGTCTAGTGGCGGGGTTCGTGCCTGCTAGTGGCTGGGTTCGCGCCTGTGATCGGCCGTGCCTCCCGCCCGCGTAGACTCGCATGCCCATCCGGATCCCCCGAGGCCCGCCTTGCATCCCTACGTCACCGAAGACCTGAGCCCGTCCGAGCGTGAGCTGCTGGCACCGTTCGTCACCGACCTCGACGGCCCGGTCTTCGCCCTCACCGGTCTGCCCGAGGTCGTCAAGGGCGCGGTCTTCGCGCGCTACTCGCGCTCGCGCAAGAGCCTGCGCCGCCTGCTGGTCGACGAGTTCGCCGACGACCTGCGCGCCCTCGGCTCCGACGGCGCCGAGCGGGAGCTGACCCACGGGCGCGCGGCCCGCCTCTACGAGCGGGTGTTCTTCGAGTACGGCGACGACTCGGTCGCACAGCTCGGCGGGGCGCACGCGGCGGTCGAGCAGGCCTCGAACCTGCTGACCAAGCAGCTGGAGTGGGGACGGCTCGCGGCCTATCTCGAGCAGTCGACCCGCTACATGGCCTACGACGACCGGCCCGGCGGGCGCTACCGCTACTACCGAGACCCCGACGTCATGGCGTCGCCGCACGCCGAGGCCTACGAGCGGGAGCTCGACGCCGTCTTCGAGCTGTACGCACGTGCGCTGCCGCGCGTGCGCACGTGGGCGATGGAGCGCTTCCCCCAGGATGAGCTCACCTCCGACCGCGCCTACAACGCGGCCATCACCGCCAAGACCTGCGACCTGCTGCGCGGCCTGCTGCCGGCGGCGACGGTCTCCAATGTCGGCATCTACGCCAGCGGGCAGTCCTGGGAGCAGCTCCTGCTGCGGCTGCGCTCCAGCGATCTGGCCGAGGCCCGCTTCGTCGGCAACGCCCTTCTGAGCGAGCTGCGCGAGGTCATCCCGAGCTTCCTCACCAGGGTCGATCGGCCGGACCGCGGCGAGGTCTGGAGCGAGTACCTGGCGCAGACCCGCTCGCAGACGCGCGCGCTCGCGGCCGAGCTCCTAGCCGCCGCCCAGGTCGGGCGCAGCGCCCGCGGCTCCGGGGCCGGCGCGGACGTGCAGCTCGTCGCGTGGTCAGAGGATGCGGATGTCGAGCTGCTGACCGGGATGCTGTACCCGCACAGCACCCTCCCGGAGGCGGAGCTGCGAGCGGTGGTCGAGGGCCTGTCCGCGGAGCAGCGCCGCCGCGTGGTCGAGGCCTACGTCGGCAACCGGCGCAACCGCCGCCACAAGCCGGGCCGCGCGCTTGAGCGCATCTGGTACCGCTTCGACATCTGCGGCGACTACGGCGCCTTCCGCGACCTCCAGCGCCACCGCATGGCGACCATCGAGTGGCAGGACCTGTCGCCTCTGCACGGCTACGACACCCCGCCGGAGCTGGTCGAGGCCGGCGTCGACCGGGACTGGCACGAGGCCCTGGAGCGCCAGGCCGCGCTGTGGGAGCTGCTGCAGCCCGACTTCCCGGTGCAGTCCCAGTACGCGGTCGGCTTCGCCTGGAACGTGCGCTACTCGATCCAGCTCAACGCGCGCGCGGCGATGCAGATGATCGAGCTGCGCACCCAGCCGCAGGGCCACCCGTCCTACCGGCGGGTGTGCCAGCGCATGCACGAGCTCATCCGCGACCACGCCGGCCACCGGACGGTCGCCGACATGATGAGCTTCGTGGACCACGGCGCGGCCGAGCTGGAGCGGCTGGAGGCCGAGCGCGCCAGCGAGGCGCGGCGGGCGGCGGCCGAGGCGGGGGGCGCCTGACCCCGGTCGGCGGCGACGCCCGCGGGGGAGCCTCGGTCCGCTGGCTTACCATCTGGCCCATGGTCGGCGCCGGCGAGGATCGAAGTCCCTGGATCTCGGGGCTTCTGGTGCCGGACGAGGTGCTGCTGCGCCGCTTCGGCTACGTGCGCGCGGTCGGGGGTGGCGCCTACATCCTTGCGGTCCTGATCCTCCTGCGGCTGCTGGGCACGGAGGTGTGGCCGCTGGCGATCGGCGTCCCCGTGCTGGTGGTCGCGACGACCGGCTACTTCCTGCGCTCGCACCGCCTGCCGCGGACCAGCGTGGTGCTGTCGCTGCTGGCCGACGCGCTGGTCCTGGGCGGCGCGATCGCGTACGTCGGGGGCAGCGGGTCGGGCCTCGCCTCGCTCTACTCGATCACGATCGTCAGCGCGGGCATCCTGCTGGGCCCCTCGGGCGCGTACGCGTTCACGGCGCTGTCCTTCCTGCTCAGCGGCCTCCAGGTGCTGAGCGAGGAGCTGGGCTTCACCCCGGCGCTGCTGCACCGCGAAGACCTGGGCGAGCGCGGGATCATCTTCCTGGTGACCCTCGCGCTGCTGGCGAGCATCGGCTACCTCACCGCCACCTACGCCAGCCGGCTGCACGAGCTCATCGCCGAGGCGGGTGCCCAGGCCAAGGCCGCCCGGGCGACGGGCCGGCGCCGGCGCGTGTTCGTCGAACAGGCGAGCCGCGACATCCAGGCCCCGCTGCGGGACCTCGACGCCGTGGCAGAGATCCTGGAGGAGCGCTGGCCCGACCTGGACGACCGCGAGCGCAGGGAGCTGGCCTCGCGCCTGCGAATCGGCGTCGCGACCCTGGACGCCGAGGTCTCGCAGCTGGCCGACATCAGCTCCCTCGACGCAGCGGAGGAGTCCCGGCCCGAGCCGGTGCTGCTGTCCAGCGTCGTCGAGGACTGCCTGTTCGCCCTTCGCACCGTCCTGCGCGCGCACGAGGTCGCCTCCGACGTCCCGCCGATCAAGGTCGTCGGCAACCGCCGCGCCGCCAGGCGGGTGGTCCTCGCACTGCTTGAGAACGCGGCGGAGCACACCCCGGCCGGCACGCGCATCCGGATCACCGCGCTGAAGACGCCGCTGCACGGGGTGCTCGCCATCACGGACGAGGGACCGGGCATCCCGCCCGAGATCGCCGCCACCATGTTCGACCCGCCCGAGCAGACCGCCGCGGGAAGCGAGCGGGTGGGGCTGCCGCTCGTGGCCGAGCTCTGCGCCCGCATGGGCGCCCAAGTCCGCCACGAGGTGCCGGCCGGCGGCGGCACCCGCTTCCTGGTCGCCTTCCAGATCGCCCCTGCGGGCATCCCGACCGGCGAGGAGCCGGCGAGCGACCGCGACGGCTCCTGAGCCGAGGCGGCTGCACCGGTCGGCGGTTCAGGCTTTCATCAGCCTGACCTCGGTAGACTCCGGGTGCGGGAGAGCCGCACCTGACCGGCGCAGCGCCGCAGATCATCCGCAGACCGACAAGGACAGGCAGTGCCCACCTTCGGACGGCTCCTCACGGCCATGGCCACCCCGATGCACGACGACGGCGCGCTCGACCTCGACGGCGCCCAGACGCTGGCCCGGCACCTGGTCGACCACGGCTCGGACGGGCTGATCGTGTGCGGCACCACCGGCGAGTCGCCCACCCTCGACCACGCGGAGACGCTGGACCTGTTCCGGGCCGTCGTCGAGGCCGTCGGCGACCGTGCGCAGGTCGTTGCGGGCGTGGGCAAGAACGACACGGCGGCCACGGTGGACCTGGCCAAGGAGGCGGCCGCAACCGGCGTGGACGCGCTGCTGGTCGTCAACCCGTACTACAACAAGCCGTCCCAGCGGGGTCTGCAGCGGCACTTCACGATGGTCGCCGCCGCCACGGACCTGCCGGTGCTGCTCTACAACATCCCGGGCCGCACGGCGGTCGAGGTGGCGCCCGAGACCCTGCTGCGCCTGGCCGAGGAGGTCCCGAACATCCTCGGCGTCAAGGACGCCGTCGGGAACCTCGAGCGCACGTCGTGGCTGGCGGCGCGCAAGCCCGAGGAATTCCAGATCCTGTCGGGGGACGACGCCCTGACCCTGCCGATCCTGGCGGTCGGCGGCTCCGGGGTGGTCAGCGTCGCCGCGCACCTGGTCGGTGACGAGATGGCGGAGATGATCGAGGCCTTCCCGACCGACCCGGCGCGCGCCCGCGAGCTGCACCTGCGCCTGCTGCCGCTGTTCACGGGGCTGCTCCAGATCGACACCAGCCCAGGGCCGGTCAAGGCGGCGCTAGGGATGCTCGGGCTGCCGGCCGGTCCGGTCCGACCGCCCCTGGCCGACCTGGACGAGGACGGCCGCCAGCGGCTGGCCGCGGTGATGGCCGAGGTCGGCGTGCGCGCCGCCGCGGCCTCCGGAGCGGGGGATGGCGGATGAGCAGCAGCACCAGCCCACCGGTCGAGATCGCCTTCTACGGCGGGCTGGGTGAGATCGGCGCGAACATGGCGTCGGTCGAGGTCGATGGCAAGCTCTGCATCGTCGACGTCGGCCTGACGTTCCCGGACGCCGAGCACCACGGCGTCGATCTCATCCTGCCCGACTGGTCCCGCCTGCTCGACCGCGCGGACGATGTCCAGTGCGTGGTCATCACGCATGGGCACGAGGACCACATGGGTGCCGTGCCCTTCTTCCTGCGCGACTTCCCAGGCACCCGCATCTACGGCAGCCGCCTGGCGCTCGGGCTTCTGCACGCCAAGCTCGAGGAGCACCCCGGCGCCGAGGGCGAGCTGATCGAGGTCGAGGCGAGCGACCGCATCACGGACGGGCCGTTCGACCTCGAGTTCGTGGGCGTCACCCACTCCATCCCGGACGGCTTCGCGGTGGCGTTGCACACCCCGCACGGGACGATCCTGCATTCGGGCGACTTCAAGCTCGACCCGACCCCCATCGACGGGCGGCCGACCGATCTGCCGCACGTCGCCGAGATCGGCGACGCCGGCGTGGCCCTGCTGCTGGCCGACTCGACCGGTGCGGAGACGCCGGGGCACGTCCCCAGCGAGCGCGTCGTCGGCCGCACCCTGAACCAGGTCTTCGCCGAGGCCAGGGGCCGCATCATCCTGACGACGTTCGCCAGCCACGTGCACCGCGTGCAGCAGGCGATCGACGCCGCGACCGAGGTCGGGCGGAAGATCTGCTTCGTGGGGCGCTCGATGGAGCGCAACATGCCGATCGCCCGGGACCTCGGCTACCTGACCTACGACCCGGATCAGGTCATCGGCATGAGCCAGGTCGACTCGCTGCCGCGCGACGCCGCCGTGATCATCTGCACCGGCTCGCAGGGCGAGCCGTTCGCCGCCCTGGCGCGCATGGCGGCCGGCACCCACAAGCAGGTGTCCCTGGAGCCGGGCGACACCGTGGTGATGGCCTCTTCGGTGATCCCGGGCAACGAGCACGCCATCTTCCGTGCGATCAACGGGCTCTTCCGCCAGGGCGCCCACGTCGTCTACAAGGGCGTCGCCGACGTCCACGTGTCCGGCCACGCCGCAGCGGACGAGCTCAAGCTGTTCCACAACATCGTCCGCGCGCGCAACTTCGTCCCGGTGCACGGCGAGTACCGCCACATGGTCGCCCACGCGGCCATCGCCCGCGAGACCGGCCTGCCCGACGAGAACGTGTTCGTGTGCGAGGACGGCGCGGTGCTGGAGCTGGTGGACGGAAAGGTGCGCCGCGCCCAGGGCTTCGAGCCGGGCCGGGTGTTTGTCGACGGCCTCGGCGTGGGGGACGTCGGGACCGCCGTGCTGCGTCACCGCGAGCACCTCTCCGCCGAGGGCGTGTGCGTCGCCGTGATCACCGTGGACACGCACGCGCGCCTGGTCGGCGAGCCGCAGGTGGTCCAGCAGGGCGTGATCTACGAGCCCGACCAGGCGCACCTGCTGGAGGACGCGCGCAAGGTGCTGATCAACGCCCTCCGCGACGTCGACCGCGCCGGTGAGACCAGCGATGTCCGGCGCCACGCCGCCAAGACCCTCGCGCGCTACTGGAAGGAGGTGACCGGCCGCAGGCCGGTGATCCTCCCCGTCGTCGTGGAGCTCTAGCGCCGATGGCCCGCAGCACCTCGTCGACCAGGACCCGCAAGGCGGCCGGCAGCAAGAGCGCGGCACGCTCGGGTCGCGCGACCGCGCGCTCGTCGGCGCGGCGGCCCGCGAAGAAGCCCCAGCGCGGGGGCGGTGACGTCGACCGCCTGCGGGATGCCTGGGGCGTCGCCCTGCTGGTCCTCGCCGCGCTGTCGGGACTGGGGCTGTACCTGGACGCGGCGGGCACGGTGGGGGAGTACCTGCGGCTCCTCTTCCGCGGGCTGTTCGGGCTGTTCGGGCTGCTCGTGCCGCCCGCGCTGGCGGCCGGCGGGGTTCTGCTGCTCGGCGAGCGCCGCCCGGCGAACGCGCGCATCGTCGTCGGTGCGGTGCTGACCCTGCTCGGGCTGGCCGGGCTGTGGCACCTGATCGGCGGCAGCCCCGCCTTCGACGCCGAGCTGGCAGACCTCCACTCGTCGGGCGGCTGGCTCGGAGCGGCCCTTGTCACCCCGCTGACGGCCGTGGCGGCGACTGCCGGCGCGGCTGTGCTGCTCGTTGCGCTCACGGCGACGGGTCTGATGGTGACCACGGCCACCCCGCCCAGCGCGGTCGCCGGCTGGCTCGCCGAGCGCTTCGTCCGCCTGCGCGAGGCCAGCGCCGAGCGCCGGGCGCTGCGGGCGGCAGCGGTCGACGCCGATCCAGAGCCAGAGCTCGAACCGGTGGACGCGGACGAGGAGCCAGAGGACGAGGCGCACGCCACCCTGCTCGTCGCCGAGGACGAGGACGAGACCGAGGTCGTCGAGCGGCCGAAGGTGTTCGACCACGCCACCCGCCTGCTCGAGGACCCCGATCCCGAGGAGGCGCCCTCGGACACCCTCCTGCTGCCGCGCGGCGTCCAGACCTCGGACCCGCCGGCCGCGACGCGGCTGCTGCCGCCGGACGAGCGCTGGGCCGACTACGTCCTGCCGCCGTTGTCGATGCTGCGCAGCGGCCGCGCCGCCGGCGGCAACAAGCGGACCCTCGACGCGATGACGCGGGCCCTGGAGCGCACGCTGCACCAGTTCGGCGTGGACGCGACCGTCGCCAGGGTGTCGCGCGGGCCGACCGTGACCCGCTTCGAGCTGTCGCTCGGCGACGGCGTGCGGGTCGGGGCCGTGACCAAGCTCGGCGACGACATCTCCTACGCGCTCGCCACGCCGGAGATCCGCATCGTGGCGCCGATCCCCGGCAAGTCCGCCATCGGCATCGAGGTGCCGAACGCCGAGCGTGACCTCATCACGGTCGGGGACGTGCTGCGCTCGCCGGAGGCGGCCGCCGCCCAGCACCCGCTGACCGCCGCGATCGGTGTCGACATCGCCGGCAACTCGGTGCTGGTCAACCTCGCATCCATGCCCCACCTGCTGATCGCGGGCGCGACCGGCTCGGGCAAGTCGGTCACGATGAACGGCATCGTGACCAGCGTGATCATGCGCTCCACGCCGCGGGAGGTGCGCATGATCCTGGTCGACCCCAAGCGCGTCGAGCTCAGCCACTACGAGGGCGCCCCGCACCTGCTGACCCCGGTGGTGACCGACCCCAAGCGCGCGACCGAGGCGCTCGCGTGGACGGTCAAGGAGATGGAGGACCGCTACGAGCGCCTTGCGCTGCTCGGCTACCGCAACATCGACACCTACAACGCGGCGGTGCGCGACGGCACCATCCGCAGGGCGCCGGCCATCAGCGGCGAGGCAGACCGCACCTGGGAGGAGCTGCCCTACATCCTGTTCGTCATCGACGAGCTGGCCGATCTGATGATGGTCGCCCCGCGCGACGTCGAGGGGCACATCGTGCGCATCGCGCAGATGGCCCGAGCGGTCGGCATCCACCTGATCGTGGCGACCCAGCGGCCCTCCGTCGACGTCGTGACCGGCCTGATCAAGGCCAACATCCCCTCCCGGATCGCGCTTGCGATGGCCACGCAGGCTGACAGCCGCACGATCCTCGACCAGGGCGGCGCCGAGAAGCTCGTGGGCCACGGCGACCTGCTGTTCCTGCCGGCGAACGCCTCGAAGCCGCACCGCATACAGGGCTGCTACATCGACGAGAGCGAGATCGAGCAGGTCATCGCGCACTGCAAGGCGCAGCGCTCGGCCGAGTACGCCGATGGCATCGTGCGCGAGGGCCGCGAGGCGGCGATGGCGGATCTCACCGGTGACGACGCGACCGACGAGGACCTGACCAGGGCGGCGATGGAGCTGGTGGTGCGGTCGGGCCTGGGATCGACGTCGATGCTTCAGCGCAAGCTGAAGGTTGGCTTCGCCCGAGCCGGGCGGCTCATGGACGAGCTGGAGTCGATGGGCGTCGTCGGCCCGTCCGAGGGGCCGAAGGCGCGCCAGGTTCTCATGACCGTGGAAGAGCTCGAGGAGCGACTCGGCGGAGCGGGCTCGCCGCCTTCAGACTCCGCGCCGTGAGCCGCGGGCGGGAGCGGGCGCCCCGCGGGAGGGTGCTCCGGGTGCTGCGCTGGATCGGCGCCATGACGCTGCTGCTCGTCCTGCTGCTGACCGCCGTGGCGCTGCCGCTGACGGTCTTCCCCGAGTCGGTCGCGGTGCCGCGGGAGGCCGACGTCGTCGTGGTGCTGGCCGGCGGGAAGGGTGAGCGGCTGGGGCGTGCGCTCGGCCTGATGAACCGGCCCTCGGGCGCACCGGCGCCGCTGCTGCTCCTCTCCAACGCCGAGGACCCGCCGGACAAGATCATCAACGCGCTGTGCGGGACTGCCGAGGCCGACTACTCGGTGGCCTGCTTCAAGCCCGACCCCGTCACCACGGCCGGTGAGGCGCGGGCGATCGGCTTCCTTGCGCAGGGCCAGGACTGGGATCGCATCGCGCTGGTGACGTCCACCTACCACGCCACCCGGGCGCGGCGCCGGGTCGAGCGCTGCGTCGACGCAGAGGTCCTGGTCGTCACCGCCACCCCGCCGCCGGGGCTGCTGGAGCGTGCCGAGGCCTCCCTGCGCGAGCTGCTGGCGCTGGCCCGCGACGCCCTCGACGGGGGTGAGTGCTAACCCAGGCGCCCCGCTAGCCCGCGGCCGGCTCGAGCTCGGTCTGAGCGCGGGCGCGCTCCTGGGCGCGGACCAGCACTATGCCGGCGATCATCAGCAGACCGCCGGCAAGCTGGATCGGCCCCGGCAGCTCCCCGAGCAGCAGCCAGGCGACGCCGACGGCGAACAGCACCTCGGTGAGGGCGAGGAACGACGCCGAGCGCGTGCCGAGCCTGACTATGCCGCCGATGGCCGCCAGGTAGGCGATGACGGTGGCCACGACGGCCAGCCACACCGCCGGGAGGATCCAGCTGACCTGGTTCCCCGCCAGCACGGCGTCCGCGGTCGAGAAGCGCAGAGGCACGGCGCCCATGGCTCCGGCCACGGCAATCACCACTGCGCCGATCGCCGTGCCGCCGGCGGCCATCACGGCCGGAGGCAGGTCCGCGTGCTGACGGTCCGAGATGATGAAGAAGGCGGCCAGGCACACCGCCGCCACCAGCGCCCAGACCACGCCGCCGGGGTCCAGGGTGGTGGTCCCGCGCAGGTCCAGCACCAGCGCCAGCCCGGCCAGGGCCAGCGCGGCGCCGACCAGCGTCCCGAGCTGCGGCAGCGCACGATCCCGCACGGACGTCCACACCAGCAGCAGCACCGGGGCGAGGTACTCGATCAGCAGCGCGACCGCGACGTCGAGGGTTCGCACCGCGTTGAAGTAGGCCAGTTGGACGCCGGCCATGGCGATGAAGCCGTACAGCAGCAGGATGCGCAGCGTCGTGCGTGTCAGGCGCCACGGCCTGCGCAGGGTCACGGCGGCGATGACCGCGAGCAGGACGGCCGCCAGCGACAGGCGTGCGAGCACGACGGCGCCGGCCGTCCAGCCGGACTCCAGCAGCGCCTTGGCCATGGGTCCGGAGGATCCGAAGACGGCGGCGGACAGCAGGGCCATGCCTGTGCCCACCGTCGCCGAGGAGAAGCCGCGGCGCGGCCGGTGCGTTGACATCCTCCTAAGATGCCACCGCCGCATCGAGAGCCGATCCGGCGCCATCACGCCGGCGCTCCGCCCGCGGCAGGCGCACCAGCGCCGTGGTGCCCTCGCCCAGCCGGCTCTCCAGCCGGATCGTCCCGCCGAGCGCCTCGACCAGGGCGCGGACGATGTACAGACCGAGTCCCGCGCCACCCGTGGTCATGACCAGCGGATCCTCGACCCGGACGAAGCGCTCGAAGACGCGCTCCAGATCCTCGGCGGGGATGCCGCGACCGTGGTCCACCACCTCCAGCAGGATCCCGTCGCGGTCCTCGCTCAGCCGGACGGTCACGGTCGATCCGGGCGGGGAGAACTTGCAGGCGTTGGCCACGACGTTGTCGAGGATCTGGCGGATCCGCAGCGGGTCGCTGAGGGTCGTCAGCTCATCCGGCGCGACCAGCTCGAGGTCGTGGTGCGGATGGGCCTCCTGCAGGTTGGCGACGTTCTCGGCCACCACCGAGGCGAGGTCCACCGCGGTCAGGGACACCGGTGGGTTCGCCGTGCTCGACCCGGACAGCTGAGCTACCAGGAGGAGGTCGTCGACCAGGCGGCCGAGGTGGTCGGCGCTGCTCACGACCTGGGCGAGCATGGCCGACCGCCGCTCCTCGCCGAGGCGCTCCCAGCGGCGCAGCAGCAGCTGGGCGCTCGCCTTGATCGGGGTCAGCGGCGTGCGCAGCTCATGCGAGACGACGGACAGCATGTCGTCCTTCATGCGCGCGACCCGGCGCTCCGTGCTGATGTCGTGGAAGACGGCCACGCGCAGGGCGCCGCGCTGCCCGTCGCTGACCGTCGAGACGGAGACGCGCCAGACCCGGTCGTCGGGCCGGACCACCTCGTGCACCCCGTCGGCGTCCCACGGGCCCTCGCAGAGCACGCGCAGGGCGGGACGTCCCAGCGCCTCCTCGGCGTCGGCGCCGGCCAGCCGGGCCATGGCCGGGTTCCACAGGCGGACGATCCCCTGGCCGTCCAGCACGCAGATGCCGTCCCCGGTCCCGTCGACGACCGCCCGCAGGGTGGCCTGCTCCTCCGCCAGCGCGGTCGCGGCGGCGGCACGCGCCAGGTGCACGCGACCTGAGCGGCCGAGCCGCTCCAGCCAATCGCGCAGGTCGTGGTCGAGCCGTGCGCCGAAGTCCCAGACCACCAGCACACCGGCGCCGAGCCCGATGGCGGCGCACTCGCCGGCCACCGCCGGTCCGAGCCCCGGCCCGTGCGCCTCGACCGCGCTGTGCAGGTCGGGGTCGATGGGACAAGGGCCGCTGTCCTGCGGCACCGGCGTGGCCCAGCGGCCGCGATGCCAGACCGCCGCGGACATGCCGAGGATCTCGGCAGCGCCCTCGGCGAGGATCCGCGCGACGCCGTCGGTGTCGGTCGCGCTCGCCAGCCGCTGCTCGGCGAGGACGTGCGACTGCGCGCGCTCCCGACCCACCTGCGCGCGGACCTCCGCCCGCGAGGCGCGGTGCAGCAGCACCAGGGGCACCGCCAGCGCCGGCAGAGCCCAGGCGTGCGAGCCGAGCAGGACGACCACGAGCAGGCCGAGGCAGAAGTTGCCCACGGCCAGCAACGCCAGGGTCGGCACCAGGCGGCGGACGACCTCCGACCAGGAGGGTTCGCCCAGGATCGAGATCATCCCGCCGACGGTGGTGGCGTTGATCACCATCAGCAGCGCGACGCCGGCCGCGGCGGCGAGCACCACCTCGACCGACAGCGGCCCGGGGCGGGGTGCGATCAGCTCGACGAGCAGAGCGGCCGCGGCGAAGCCGGTGACCGACTGGAACAGGTTGAAGGCCTGCTTGAAGAGCGGCAGGCGCTCCACCAGCTGGAGGGCGACCATCGCCAGCGCGCCGGCGAGCACGACCTCGGTGCCGCTGAGCAGCA
This sequence comes from uncultured Actinomycetota bacterium, assembly GCA_964629825.1. Taxonomy (GTDB): domain Bacteria; phylum Actinomycetota; class Nitriliruptoria; order Euzebyales; family Egibacteraceae; genus CAZVUW01. The sequence goes on along the minus strand of CAZVUW010000021.1, from coordinate 6,354 downwards.
GCAGCCCGACGGTCAGCGCGGTGTCGCTGAGGCTGAAGGACGCCACCCCGCCGCGGCGGAAGGGCAGGGCGATCTCAGCGGCCTCGCCGCCGGCGATGCCGGCGGTGAGGAGGGCCACAGCGACCGGGTTGACCTCCGTCCCGGACGCAGCGGTCACGGCGGCGGCCAGGCCGACGGCCAGCAGACCCAGGCCCCAGAGGAGCCGATGGGCCGCGAGGGGCATGGCCGCCGTGGTCATCATGGAGCCTCGAGCAGCGCCCAGCGCGTGGTCTTCCAGCGCAGGTTGGCCCAGCGGGCGCCGGCGAAGCCGTCACCGCCCTTCCAGCCCTGCGCCTTCCAGCGCAGGTTGTTCCACTCGTCGGCCTTCCAGCGCAGGTTCGCCCAGCCCTCCGCCTTCCAGCGGAGGTTGGCCCAGTCGTTGGTCTTCCAGCGGAGGTTGGCCCAGCTGCCGCCCTTCCAGCGCAGGTTGGCCCAGTCGTCGGACTTCCAGCGCAGGTTGGTCCAGCGGACGTTCTTCCAGCGCAGGTTCTTCCAGCGCAGGTTCTTCCAGCCGACGGCACCGTTGCCCTTGCCGGGGTTGCCCTTGCCCGGGTGTCCGGCGCCCTTCTTCGCCTGGCCCGGCGGGACGGGGCGGCCGCGCTCCACCGGCGCCTCAGCGATGGTGTCCACCGCGTCCGGTGCGTCGATCACACCGGCGTCGTTGCGCAGGGCCTCCTCGAGGGCGCCGCCCCCGAGGTCGGGACGCTCGGCGGATGCCAGGGCGGCGACGCCCGCGGCCAGAGCGGTCGACATGGAGGTGCCGGTGCCGCGCAGGAGGGTGCCTTCACGGGTGTCGGCGTGCTCGCGGCCGATGATGGAGTCCTCGGGCACGTGCCCGACGAGGCTCACGCCGGCGGCGAGGGCATCGGGCTGGTCGACGCGGACGCGGTCCTTGCCGGTGCTGCTGAAGTCGGCGGGTACGGGGCCGCCGTCGCTCTGCGCGGCGTCGTCGAAGGCGCCGACGGAGAACGACCCGGGTGCCGTCGCGGGCGCCGTCAGCCGCCCGGGACCGTCGTTGCCGGCGGCGGTGACCACCAGCACGTCGGCCTGCGCCAGGCGCTGCACGGCCGCGTCCAGGAGGACGGCCGGAGGGGTGTCGGCGTCGATGCCCAGCGCCAGCACGGCGATGCGGACGCCGAGCTCCCGGCCGCGGCTGTACAGCCAGTCGAGGGCCGTGAGCACGGTTCCGAGCGTGGTCTCACCCTGCCGGTCGCCCACCTTCAGGGAGAGGATGTCCGCCTCGGGGGCGACGCCGGGCACGTCCGGCCCGCGGCCGGCGATGAGCGAGGCCATGAAGGTGCCGTGCCCGAGGGGGTCGCCACCGCCGGTGCCGCTGAAGTCCAGCTGGGCGACGACCGCGCCGTCGAGCGCCGGCACGTCACCGACGCCGCTGTCGACCAGGGCCACCACGGCGCCGTCACCCCGGTTGCCCTCGGCCCAGACGTCTTCGGCGCCCGTGCTGCGAACGCCGCTGTCGACCCGGTTGCCCTTTGCGTCGGCATGCCCGAGCGAGGAGAAGTCGAGCGGGACGTCCACCTGCACCGCACCGGGCGGCGGCGTGGTGGCTTCGACCAGGAGCGCGTCGACGACCTCAAGGCGAGACACGACGCGCGCCCCGGCGGACAGCGGCTCGTCGGCCGGGACCACGTAGGTCTGGGTCGCCGCGGCAGCGCCGGCGGCCTCGGTGGCCAGCGCCGGGAGCGGGCCGAGCGCGGACGCCAGGACCAGCGCCGCTATGGCAGCCGCCAGCAGGCGCAGCGCCCCGATGGGGTTCGAAGCGGTCTCGGGGTGATCTCGCATGGGTACGTCCTCGGTCGATGCCGGCGCTCACCACCCAGGGGTGGCCTTCGACAAGACCATCGACGTGACCCACGGTGATCCTTGAGGGTCATATTGGCGGTTAACCAGTTCGAACTAGTCCTCGCACGATCCCTGAGAGATCACGGAGAGTAAGAGCAGAACGTGCACGCCAAAGCTGCGCGCGAGGACTACGCTGGCACCTAGCAGCGGTGGCCTGGCCGCCAGACCGCTGCGTGGGGGACTACCGGGGGCGAAGTGGCACGGCGGCACGTCGGCGCCTTCGAGCGCCAGCGCAGCGCAACGCTGGGATTGCTTGCCCAGCTGACCGACGACCTGTGGGATCTGCCGTGCGGTGACGCCTGGCGGGTTCGTGATGTCGTGGCTCACCTCGTCGTCCTCGACCAGGCCGCCGCGCGCGTCCGCCATCTGCGCCAGGTGCGGCGCGCCGCGTCGATCGCCGAGGTCGAGGCCCTTGACGAGGACGACGTGCGCGAGCTCGCCCAGCAGCCGCCCTCGGAGCTGATCGCCGCGCTCGAGCGCTCGGGCGAGCGGCTCGTCGCCGTGTGGGAGCGGATCCCCGGGCTGGTCTGGCGGCTGCCGGTTCGCACCCTCTACGGGCGCCACCCCCTGTCGCTGCTCATCGCGCGCCGGATGCTCGACGAGTGGCTGCACCTGGTGGACATCGCCAGGGCGGCCAAGCCGGACGTGCCCCAGCCGATCCCCTGCCCGGCGCTGCTCGCCTCGGCGGTCCTGGACGCGCTTCCGGCCCTGTACCTGCCGCGCGTGCCGGTGGAGAAGGGCGTGGTGCGGCTGGTGGTCTCCACCGCCGCCCGGCCGGGCAGCGGCATCCAGGGCCTGCACAAGACCTGGGGGGTCGACTTCGAGCGCCGTCAGTACGGACCGCGGGTGACCCGCACCCCCGACGCCACCGTGTCGCTGCACGCGTCGGCGTTGGCGCTGCTGACCTCGGGCCGCTCGGTGGACGGCTACGGGCCGGTGGCCGTGACGGGTGATCGCGCGCTGGTCGATCAGCTGCTCGACGGGGCCGCCGTCTTCTGACCCCCTCCTATACTGAGCCGAACGACCGGCGTCTGCTGGTGAAGTCCCGGCTCAACGCTTTCGCAGCCGGGACCTGACCGGTCGGGTCTGACCCGCACGGACGGGCCACGGAAGGCGACACGCATGAGCCTCGGCATCGGAGAGACGCTGCGGGCCGCCAGGCGGCGACGCGGAACCTCGCTGGCGGATGTCGCAGCTGACACGCGTGTGCGCGAGAGCTACCTGGCCGCCATCGAGCAGGAGGACTTCGAGGGCCTCGGCGGCGACGTGTACGTCAAGGGCTTCATCACCTCCTACGCCCGCTACCTCGAGCTCGATCCCGAGCCCCTGCTGGAGATCTACCGGACCCATGCCGGAGACTCAGACGGGCTGGACCGGATCGCTCCGACGCTGCCCGAGGAGCAGCCGCCCCTGCCGAACCGGCGCGAGCGGCCGGCGGGGGTCGCCATCCTGCTGGTGCTCCTGCTCGTGGTGATGGTCGCCCTGGTGCTGTTCAGCCTGCGCGGCGGCGACCAGGCCCTGGGTGGGGCTGCGCTGCAGGTCGCCGGAGCAGCCCTGGTCATCCCGGCGGCCGTGGCCGGAGCACGAAGCCGTTCGAGGAGCAGCGAGCGCAGCCCTGGTACGGATCTAGATGGCTCCTGAGCCATCCGCGGTTCCGCCGGCGGGCCGCACTCCAGGCGACGGGACCGAACCGCCGTGGTGGAACCCGGCCAACCTGTTCACGCTGCTGCGGGTGGCGCTCGTGCCCGTGATCGCAGCCCTGCTGCTGGCCGGCGGCGACACCGCGCAGTGGTGGGCGTTCGGCATCTTCCTGTTCGCGGCTGCGACCGACTCGATCGACGGCTGGGTGGCCCGCCGGCTGGTCGGCGTCACGCGCTGGGGCCAGCTGGCGGACCCGGCGGCCGACAAGGCCCTGATCGTCGGCAGCCTGATCGTGCTGGCCTACCTCGATCGGCTCCCCTGGTGGGCGGTCGCGGTGATCGTCGCCAGGGAGGTCGCCGTGACGGCGCTGCGCACGGCGCTGGTGCGTCGCGGCGTCGTCATGCCGGCCAGCGTCTTCGGCAAGGCCAAGACGGTTTCGCAGGTGGCAGCCGTCACGCTGTACCTTCTCCCCGGGTTCCCCGACACGCTGCGAACGGCCGCGCTGATCGTGGCCGTGGTGCTCACGGTGCTGAGCGGTGTCGAGTACGGCTTCCGCGGGAGGAGGCTGAGTGCGCGCTGAGGTGATCGCCGTAGGCAGCGAGCTGCTGCTCGGCGACTCCGTGGACACCAACTCGGCCTGGATCTCCGCGCGCCTGGCCGAGATCGGCGTCGACGTCCATCGCCACACCACGGTCGGCGACAACCTCGGGCGGATGGTCGAGGTGCTGCGGGCGGCGGCGGAGCGCGCGGACGCCCTGATCGTCACCGGTGGCCTGGGCCCCACCCAGGACGACATCACCCGCGTCGGCGTCGCCGCGCTGGCGGGCGTGGAGCTCGAACGGCGCGAGGAGCTGGTCCGCCACGTCGAGGCGCACTTCCGGCGCAGCGGGATCCCCATGCCGGCCAGCAACCTGGTGCAGGCGGACCTCCCGGCCGGCGCGCGGGTGCTCAGCCCGGTCGGCACGGCGGCGGGCTTCGCGATCGAGGTGAGCGCGGCCGGGCGCTCAACGGTCGTCTACTGCCTCCCTGGCGTGCCGGCCGAGATGGAGCAGATGCTCGCGGCCGAGGTGCTGCCCGACCTTCGTCGTCGCGCGGGCTCCTCCACCGTGGTCAGCCGGGTGGTCACGACCTCCGGGATGGCCGAGTCCGCTGTGGCCGAGGCCCTGTCCGACCTCGTCCGGCGGTTGGACGCCCAGGGCAACCCGACCGTCGCGTTCCTGGCCTCGAAGGGACAGACGAGGATCCGCGTCACCGCCAAGGCCCAGACCCGGGACGAGGCGCTCGCGCTTGCGGCGCCCGTGGTCGACGAGCTGCTCGTCGTCCTGGGGCGCGCCGTCGTGGGCGTCGACGACGAGGACACCGAGCACGCCGTGGCGCGGCTGCTGCGCCGGCACTCCTGGACCCTCGCGGTGGCGGAGTCGATCACCGGCGGGGGAGTAGGGGCGCGGCTGGTTCGGGTGCCCGGGGCGAGCGACTGGTTCCGCGGGGGCCTGGTCGTGTACGCGACGGAGTCGAAGGCCGCCGTCGCCGGCATCGATGCGCAGCTGCTTGCGGATCGGGGTCCGGTCGACCCCGAGGTGTGCAGGGCTCTCGCCGTGGCCGCCCGGGAGCGCTTCGGGGCGGACGTGGGGCTGGCGGTGGTCGGGGTGGCCGGCCCCACCGAGCAGAACGGTCGGCCGGTGGGCACCGTGGTGCTCGCCTCCGCGCTGCCGGACGGCGTGGAGCACCGCGAGCGCGTCATTCGCAGCAACGCCCGGATCGACATCCAGGAGCGCGCCGTCGGCCTGGCCCTGGACCACCTCCGGCGGCGACTAGCGGCGGTGAGCTGAGGTGGCCGGCGAGGTCCGTCACCGCCTGTTCGTCGCGCTCGAGGTCGGCGAGCCGGCGCGCGCCGTACTCGCCAACGCGGTGGCGCCGCTGCGGGCGGAGCACCCCTGGCTGCGCTGGACCGACCCCGAGTCGTGGCACGTGACCCTGGCCTTCGTGGGCAGCGTCGAGGAGCAGCGCGGCGTCGACGTCGACCGCGCCGCCGCCGAGGCAGCGGCCGGGCGTCCGCCCCTGCCGGTGCGCTTCGACGGGCGCGCGGGGACGTTCGGCGGCAGCGTCTTCTTCGCCTCCATCGTCGAGGAGCCCGCCCTGACCGGGCTCGCGCGCGACCTGACCGCCCGTCTGCGCAGGGCCGGCTTCGACATCGACCAGCGGGAGTTCATCGCCCACTGCACCCTCGCCCGCGTCCCCCGGGGCAGCCGCCTGCCCAGCCGGCTGCTGGGCGGCTACGCCTGGCCGGCGGTGACCTGGACGGCGCGCCGCATGGTCGTGTTCCGCTCGCGCCTGAAGGTCGGCGGGGTGGTCCACGAGGAGCGCAGCAGCCACGTCTTCGACGGCGCCGGCGGCTGATCCGAGCCGCGTGACGGCGCTGCTGGCCTATCGAACGGGTGTTCGCTAGACTGCTTGTGCACAGGATGCGGAAGCGATTCGGCGGTTGTGTCGCACCACTGGGCTAACGTCCACTAGCAAGCGAGCCGCCCCCAGTTAGGAGAGCCCGTGGAGCGCAACAAGGCACTCGACATGGCCCTCGGCCAGATCGAGAAGCAGTTCGGCAAGGGCGCGATCATGCGCCTCGGTGAAGAGGCCAAGGTCAAGGTCCCCGCCATATCGACCGGTGCCCTCAGCCTGGACCTCGCCCTCGGCATCGGTGGCCTGCCGCGCGGCCGCGTCATTGAGGTGTTCGGGCCCGAGAGCAGCGGCAAGACCACCGTGGCCCTGCACGTGATCGCCGAGGCGCAGAAGGCCGGCGGCATCGCCGCCTTCATC
>CAZVUW010000020.1:25462-39097 GCA_964629825.1 uncultured Actinomycetota bacterium | reverse complement strand
ACCTGGGATTCCTACCGCGGCACGGTCCGCCGCTACGTGGAGCCGCACCTGGGCGAGCTGCCCATCGAGGAGGTCACGACGAGGGACCTGAACCGCCTGTACGCGCGGCTGTTCGCCGGCGGCGGCGCGGGCGGACGGCCTCTGTCGATGCGCACGGTCGAGTACGTCCACGGCATCCTGCACAAGGCATGGGCCGAGGGCGTCGCGCTCGGCACCCTCACCACCAACCCCGCCACCGGCGCGACGCTGCCGAGGATCGACCACGTCGATGCGGGCGACCCCGACCACGAGCGGACGGTGTGGACCCCCGAGCAACTCCGCGTCTTCCTCGAGGGCACGCACGACCACAGGCTCGGGCCGCTGTGGGCGGTGGCGGCGTTCACGGGCATGCGCCGTGGAGAGCTGCTCGGGCTGCGCTGGGCTGACGTCGACCTCGAGGGTGGGGTGCTGCGTGTGCGTCGCAGCCTGACGATCGTTCGCGGCCACGCACGCCTCAAGGAGACCAAGACGGGCCGGTCGCGGACCCTCCACCTGGATCCCTTCACCGTCCACGTGCTGCGCCGTCAACGGTCTCGCCAGGCCGCGTGGCAACGTGAGCGGGGACCGTGCTGGGAGAACCGCTGGGACCTGGTGTTCACGGGCGAGAGCGGTCGGCACCTGTCGCCGGACGCGGTGTCCAACAGCTTCCGGCATACGGTCAACCAGCTACCAGTACCGCGGAAGCGCCTGCATGACCTCCGCCACTTCCATGCCACAGCGATGCTGCAGGCCGGCGTGCCCGTGAAGGTCGTCAGCGAACGGCTCGGACACGCCAGCGCGCAGCTGACGATGGACATCTACGCACACGTCCTACCGGCGATGGACGCCGAGGCCGTGGAACGGTTCGCCGAGCACGTCCTGGGAGACGTCAACGGCGGTATCCGTGGGCTTGGCGACTGAGCCCGCACACCCCCGCCGACTCAACTCCCCAAGGACTCACGGCTTGTGCTGTTCAGCCGGCACCGTCCACGAGAGCCGAGGAGTCGAGCACGATCACTCGCCAAACTCCTCCCGCGCTTCATCGAGTGCGGCCTGAGCGTCAAGCTGTGCCTGCCGGATGGAGCAGCGGGGAGGTCGCACGGGTGAACCATGGATCACTGCTAGATCCCGAGCTGTAGCTGCTCCTTGGCAAAGGGCGCTTGGACGTTGGCGTCGAACAGCTGCGCGAGGTCGTCGACCGGGATGGCGCCGCGCTCGATGAGCGGAGTGTTGCCGGGACCGGCACCTGCTCCAGTCCACACGGCGGCTGCTCCGAACCCTCGGCGGAGGGCCTCAACAGCGCCCTCCCAGGTCCCACCCCGATCCGCGTCGGCGGCGACGACCAGCGTCACGCGCGCCAGCGCGTAGATGATCTTGTTGCGCGCCATGGCATTCGCCACGGAGAACCCAGCGCTGGGCTTGTACGGCGTGATCAGGCAGAGCCGACCCGCGGCTATTGCCCGCCGGATGTCTGGGTCGCGCAGCCGGCGGTTCAGGGCAGCTGCGAGCACCCCCACCACTGCACCCCCTGCGTCGCGAGCTGCGTCCATGGCCAGCTGATCGACTCCCTTGGCTCCACCCGAGATCACCGTCTGGCCATGCCGGGCGATCAGCTCAGCGGCCTGCCTGGCGACCGCCGCCCCCTGGTCGTCGACGTTGCGGGATCCGACCACGGCGACCCCAGGGTCCCCCAACAGGGCGTCCGGGCCCGCGACATACAGCAGGGGAGGCGCCGTCGAGCCGAGCCGCTTACGCAGCCGCGATGGATACGCCGGGTCGAATGGCGACACAGCCTGGAGACCCTGCTGCTCGAGGTGCTCCAGCTCCACCGCAAGCGCCGTTCCGGCGTCCAGGAGACGACCTATCCGCTCCGCCACATCCGGGCGCAGCTGCCAGTTCGCTGCCAGGTCCCGGGCCCCGACACCGAGCAGGTCGGCCGGGTCCTCGACCGCCTGGAGGAGGTTCCAGTAATCCCTTGAAGTCAGCGGCTTTGCCCCGGAGTCGACCAGGCGGTTGGTCAGCAGCAGGGAAGCAAGCGAGCTGTTGGATCGACCGGTCATTTGCGCCCCATTGTCTCACGTCACCTGCGGCATCACCCGTACGAAGCGTCGGCGAGCGCGAACAGGTGGACGGGCCCGCTGCCTGCGCTCCTCAGCAGCGCCGAGACCACAGTGAACGTCCAGCGCGAATCGACGATGTCGTCGACCAGCAGCACCGGATCCACGCCTGGTTCCTCAGTGAGCGCGAAGGCTCCATAGACGTTCGCCGCCTGTTGCGCGCTGTTCTCCATGTCCTTCTGCGGATAGGTGTCGCGGATCTTCGCAAGGACCGGGCGGAACGGGATCTCCAGACGCTCGGCGACACGCCGTGCGAGGTCAGGCACCAGATCGGGGTGGCGCAGGGACGGCACGCAGGTCACCCAGCGGGGGAAGGGCTCAGGCACCCAGCGACGCGACACCAGCTCGGCTGCCGCATCCGCGAGCGCGTCGGCGAAGCGCCCGTCCTCGAACTTTCCGGAACGCACCAGGCGCCCCCATCCGGCGTCGCCGTAGACCGACAGCGCGCGGCCCTGCTCTGGTCGCAGCTCGGCCGGTATGGCGCCGGACACCGCCTCCAGGCCGACCGGCCACCGTTTACGTGAGGCGATCTCCAGGGTCTGCCAGCGCAGGTGCTCGGTCGCTGCGGCGACGAGAGCGGGTGCCAGGTCTAAAGGCAGCTCGGTGCCTGTGCACCTGTTGCACCGCCCGCACGGCCGGGCGGCGGGATCGTCGAGCTGCTCACGAAGGAACTGCATGAGGCAGCCGGTCGTCTCGACGTAGCTGCGCATCGCAGCCTGCTCCAGGCGTCGTTGCGCGGTGACGCGCGAAGTTCGCTCCTCGTCGTAGCGCCAGGGACGCAGAGTACGCAGCCAGCCGTTGCGGGTGCGCTCGACCGCTCCCTCGACCTCGAGGATCTTCAGCATCCCCTCCAGGCGGGTGCGGCGGACGTTGACCAGCGACTCGATCCGCGACACTGGGATCGGAGCGGCCGCGTCGTCGAGGAGGGCTATCACCTCCTCGGCCTGCGCCCGCGGGGGGAACGCCGAGTCGATGAAGTAGTCGTGGATGTCGGCGTCCTCGACCCCCGCTAGGAGGATTCCGTAGGCGAGGTCGATCGCCCGCCCGGCGCGCCCCACCTGCTGGTAGTAGGAGACGGCCGACCCGGGAGCCTGGAAGTGCACGACGAAGCCGAGGTCGGGCTTGTCGAACCCCATGCCAAGCGCCGAGGTCGCCACCACGGCCTTGACCTGGTTGTCGAGCAGGCGCTGCTCCACGACGACACGAGCGTCCGAGTCCATGCTCCCGTAATAAGGGTCAGCCTCGATGCCCTGGGTCCGCAGCCACGACGCGACGCGACGGGCATCGGCGACGGTCAGGCAGTAGACGATCCCGCTGCCCGGCAGCCTCGGCAGGTAGGTCGCCAGCCACGCCATGCGCTCAGCCTGGTCGGGCAGCACTGCCACGAACAGTCGCAGGCTGTCGCGGTCCAGATCTCCTCTGTGCACCGCCAGGTCGAGGCCGAGCTGCTCGGTCACATCTGCGATCACACGATCGTTGGCGGTGGCGGTGGTGCCGAGAACCGGCACGCCGGCGGGGACCAGGTTCAGCACTCGAGCGACCCGGCGGTAGTCGGGGCGGAAGTCGTGCCCCCAATCGCTGATGCAGTGGACCTCGTCCACCACCAGGAGGCCGGAGCGCGCCGTCGCCACCGGGAGGACCTCGCTGCGGAAGTCGAGGTTGTTGAGGCGCTCCGGGGAGACGAGGAGCAGGTCGATGACGTTTTGGCGCAGATCGTCGATGACCTGATCCCACTCCGATCGGTTGGAGCTGTTGATCGTCGCGGCGCGCACCCCGGCCCGCTCGGCCATCGCGATCTGGTTCCGCATCAATGCGAGGAGCGGCGAGATCAGGAGCGTCGGACCGGCGCCTTGCTCCCGCAGCAGCCGGGTCGCGATGAAGTAGACGACGCTCTTGCCCCAGCCGGTCCGCTGCACCAGAAGGAGCCGGCCGCGGCTGTCCACAAGTGCAAGGATGCTCTCGAGCTGGCCCTCCCGAAAGGTGGCGGACGGCCCGGCGACGGCGCGAAGCAGCGCCTTCGCACGCTCTCGTGTGGTGGTTGTATCAGTCATGGTCTTCCACACCCGGGGAGGCCCGCCGTCGGTTGGACCGTGGTAACAGCCCCCTCCTAAGGCGTGGGCCGTGGAAGGACGGGCGCGAGCTCAGAGGCGAACCCGTCACCGTCTTCGGCGGTGCATTCGCAGCATATGAGCTGCCCGCGGCAGGCAGGGCAGCGCTCGACGTCGCAGCCCAGATGGTGCCAACCACCCGGCCGCACACCGCAGTCACCGCACCTCTGCGCCCTCCATCCGCGACCAGGACTCCAGCGGAAGCGCCGGTACACGGCCTCCCCGATGCGGATCGCCTGCACTGTGCAGGTCGCGGCCTCGGTCATCTCCCGCTGGCAGTCGGTGCAGATCGCCATGGTCGCCCTCCAGGTTCTCGGTCATGGAGTCAGCGTGAGTGAGTGGTGTGACAGCTGGGGAGCCATCGAGCTCAGGAGCTACGCGTCGTGTGGCAGCAGGGTCGGCACCAACTCAGCCTCCCACCGTTGATGCCCGGCTGGGCCGGGTCGATCCGCCCGGGCTCTGCGGTCACGTCGCCTGCGGGTCACTGTCACAGCCCTGTGCCACCATGGCGGCGCTCCCGAGCAGGAGGTCATCGCAGTGCCCGACGAGCAGGGACGGGCGCCGGTCGTGCCGCTGGCGCGGCGGCTGCTGGGGCGCGTGGACGCGTTCCGGTATGCCACCGCGCCGAACGCGCCGACGTACCGCGCGGTCCTCCAGGTGTGCGCCGACGCGATGCAGCGCTACGTCATCGAGCTGCGCCCCGACGAGATCCTGCGCGAGCTTCGAGCGGGCGGCTACGTCGTCGAGGTGGAAGACCTGGAGGCGCTCGAGACCCAGGTCCTCGACCAGCTCGTGGCCTGGGGCAACCTGGCCGCCACGGCCGACCCCGCCGGGGTGGAGCGGCTGTCCGACTTCTACCGCCGGCGGCTCGTCTACCACCTGACCGACGTCGGCGAGGCCGCCCACCGCGCCGTCAACGAGGTCGAGGCCACGGTCGGCCGCTCCGGCTCCCTGCAGGCCAACATGCTGGTGAAGATCCGCGACGGCCTGGCGGCGCTGGCGACCGCGGCGGTTCACAAGGACCCCGACGAGCTGCTCCGAGCCCTGCACGACGTCAACGCCGCCTTCGAGACGCTCACGCACGAGGCCAACCGGTTCATGACCGACCTCGGCGGCATGGTCACCGGCGGCGGCGAGGACCGCGGCGAGGACGACGCCCGCTTCATCGCCTACAAGCAGGCGGTCCTGGCGTACATCTCGCGCTTCGTCGAGCAGCTGCGGCGCCTGGCCGAGGAGATCACCGCCAACCTCGCGACCGTCGAAGCCGCGGGCGTCGAGCGGCTCATCGACGTCGCCGCCACCTCGGCCGACCTGCCCGACTTCGACGGCGACGGCGCGGCCCGGCAGCGCTGGGCCGCCGAGCAGCGCGCCCGCTGGCGCGGCGTCGCGCGCTGGTTCACCGGCGAGGGCAACGAACCGCCCACCGTGGAGCGGCTGGCCGACTTCGCGGTCGGCGCGGTGCTCACGCTGACCCGGACCCTCGGCCGCCTCAACGACCGGCGCGGCCGCGCCGTCGACCGGACCACCGACTTCCTCACGCTGGCCCGCTGGTTCTCCGAGTGCGCCGACGACGAGGCCGCGCACCGCCTGTGGCGCACCGCGTTCGGGCTGCACGGCGCACGGCACACCTACCTCGCCGAGGAGGACCCGGAGCGCACCGCGACGCGGACGAGCTGGTGGGACGCCGAGCCCGTCGAGGTCCCGGCCAGGCTGCGCAGCCACGGCCGCGTGTCGACGGGTGGCCGGCACCCTCGCGCCTCCGACTTCTCCAGCCAGCGGCGCTGGCTGGCCGCCAAGGCGCGCCGCGAACGGGAGCAGGTGGAGGCCGCCCTCACCCGCTTCGCCGACCATCCGCTGCGCCTGTCGAGCCTGGCGCAGCTGGACGCCGGCGAGTTCGACCTGCTGCTGTCGCTGCTGGACGCTGCCCTGGCGGCACCCCGCGACGCCGACGGCGCCAGGAGCACGCGCACGCTCGACGGCCGCCTGCTGGTGACGCTGCACCCTCCCGAGGACGGCGCCGCCTGCCGCCTGCGCACGCCGTCGGGGCTGTTGCACGCACCGGACTACCGCGTCGCCGTGACCGATGCGGCCGCCGCCCACGCCCCAGCCCGCCGTTCGGAGGCGGCGCGATGACCACCGTGACCGGCCACGAGGCGCGGGACGGCGCGCGGGCCACGACGGACGGCGTGCGCCGTGCCCAGGACGACGCCGCCGCGGCCGACCGGCAGGGGGCTGTGCGGAGCCTGCTGCGCCGCCCTCTGCTCGGCCAGCGCGAGGACCCGCAGACCTTCGCCGCCATCGTGCGCCACCGCAGCGCGCTCACGGACTGGTTCGCCGACCACACCGGCTGGCAGCTGGTCGTGGACGTTTCGGGGGGCTTCGCGCGGCTGCACAAGACCGATGCCACCGACGACGCGACCCGGCCGGCCACCGCCGGGCGGTCCGGGCGCCCGTTCGACCGGCGCCGGTACGCGCTCACCTGTCTGGCGCTGGCGGCGCTGGACGAGCGCCCGGGGCAGACGACCCTGAAGCACCTGGCCGAGGCTGTGACCGCCCGCAGCACCGAAGCGGCCGGCATCGACCCGTTCGACCCGGCCCGGATGGTCGACCGGCGCGCGTTCGTGGACGCGCTCAAGCTGCTGGTCGAGCTCGGCGTGCTCGGCCAGCGCGACGGTGACGCGGACCGCTACGCGCTGTCAGGCAGCGGCGACGCCCTCTACGACGTGGACGATCGTCGGCTCGGGCAGCTGATCTCCGCGCCGTCGTCACCCAGCCTGGTGGACGGCCCGGAGGACCTGCCGGTCGAGGCCTACCCCGAGACCGACGAGGGCCGTCGCCTGCGCGCCCGTCACAGGGTGGTTCGCCGCCTCCTCGACGAGCCGGTCGTCTACTACGACGAGCTGGACGAGGCCGAGCGCGACTGGCTGGCGCACAGCCTCGGGTTCGTGCGCGAGCTGTGCGAGCGCGATGTCGACCTGGTCATCGAGCGCCGCGCCGAGGGCCTCGCCGCGGTGGACGCCAACCGGGAGCTCAGCGACGAGTCCTTCCCCGACGGCGGCTCCACGGTCAAGCACGCGGCGCTGCTCCTGGCCGAACAGCTGACCGCCAGAGCCCGCGCGGCGCTGGAGCGTGGCGAGGACCCGCCGGTCGTCTCCGAGGAAGAGCTCGCCATGATCGCCGGCGAGCTCATCTCCGTCTACGCGCAGCGCTGCGGCTGGTCGGCGGTCTACCGCCCCGGCGCGGACGGCGGCCGCCAGTCCGGCGAGCGCCACTCCAAGGCGCCGCAGTCCGGCGCCGCGCGCTCCGACGAGCCGCACTCCGGAGCGGCGCACCTGGCCCGCGACGCCGTGGCGCTGCTGGCCCGCTTCCGCCTGGTCGCCCGCCGCGACGGCGGCTGGCAGCCACGCCCGGCCATCGCCCGCTTCGCGGCCGGCGCACCTGGCGACGCCTCGGCTCGCCGAGCTACGCGTGCAGCACCCGCCGCCTCGCAGACCAGCCTGCTGGGAGGGCTGACATGACGACCCTGCCCGACGCCCCGCCCGTTTCGCCTCTGCCGACCCCGACCACGCAGCGCTGGCGTCCGCTGCGCGCCGGCATCCAGAACATCTGGCAGTACGACCACACGACCCGCTTCGTCTTCCACGCGGGCCGGCTGCTGCTGCGGGGCCGCAACGGCTCGGGCAAGACCAAGGCGGTCGAGGTCCTGCTGCCGTTCTTGCTCGAGGGCCGCCTCGACCCCTCCCGGCTCGACCCGTTCAGGACCCGCAGCAGGAAGATGCACTACAACCTGCTGCACGAGGCCAACCGCGACGCCTCCTCGGCCGTCGGCTACGTGTGGCTGGAGTTCGGCCGCATCGACGATGACGGCCAGCCGCGCTTCACCACGGTCGGCGCCGGCCTGAAGGCGCGCCGCTCCGACGACAAGGTGGACTCGTGGTTCTTCGTCGTCGAGGGCCGGCGCATCGACGTCGACCTGGACCTGCTCGATGGGGACCGCCGGCCGCTGGGACGCCCCGGCCTGGCCGATGCCCTCGGTGACGACGGCCGCCTGTACGACTCCGGCCGGGACTACGCCGCGGCGGTCAACCGTGCCCTTTACGGCCTGACGACCACGCAGTACGAGGCCATGGTCGAGGCGATCCTGCGCCTGCGCCAGCCGCACCTGTCCGAGCGCCTCGACCCCGTGGAGGTGGGCGCGGTCCTGTCCGACAGCCTGCCGCCCCTTGACGCGGAGAAGGTCGCCGAGGTCGCCGAGGGCTTCGAGCGCCTGGAGGGCCACCGCCGCGAGCTGCTCGACCGCCGCCGCTCCCTGAATGCCGTCGAGAGCTTCCTGTCCGACTACCGCGACTACGCCGCCGTCGTGGCCGCGGTCCGCGCGCGTGCGCTCACCAGGGCGGACGCCGCCGTCCGCGACGCCGCCGCACGCAGCGCAGCCGCGCGTCGCGACGCCGAGGAGTCGAGCGAGCGGGCGCAGCGGCTGGAGGCCGAGGGCGAGTCCGTCGAGCGCGACCTCGGCGCGGCGGAGGCTCGCATCGAGACGCTGCAGGCCTCCGACGAGTACCGGGCGGTCCAGGACCTCGAACGGGCCGAGACCGCGCTCGCCAGGGAACAGGCCCGCGCCGAGCAGGCCGCCGCACGCCGCGACGCCGAGGCCGGGGCGGTCGAGCAGGCCCGCCGGCAGCGCGACGTCGCCGCGGCAGCCGTGGAAACCAAGCGGGCCGAGGTCACCGCCGCAGGCCGCGCCGCGCGCGTGCGCGCGACCAGGGCGGACCTCGAGGCGGAGCAGGCGGAGCTGAACGGCCTCGCCGAGCCGGCGCTGGCCGGGCAGGGCGACCTGGACTCCGTCCGCGGTGCGGTCGAGAGCGTCTGGCGTGCGCGCAGCGACTCGGTCGCGGTGGTCCGTGCCGCCAACCGCGCGCTCGACGACGCCGAGGTCGCACACCGTCGAGCGGTCGAGCGAGCCGGTGACGCCGCCGAGCGTGCCATCGACGCCCAGGGCTCGGTCGCTCAGGCATCCGAGGCCGCGGACGAGGCCCTCGACCGCTTCGCCGCGGCGGTGTCCGACTGGCGCGACGACACCACCGAGCTGGAGCTGGACGACACGGCGCTCGAAGTCCTGCTCCAAGCGGAGCCCGCCGAGGCCGCCACCCGCGCCAGGGAGCTCGCCGAGCCGGCCAGGGAGCGCCTGGACGCCGACCTCGCGACGCTCCGCGCGCAGCGTGCCGAGGTCGAGCGGTCCCGTTCCCAGGTCGCGGCCGAGCGCGAGGCACTCGCCGCGGCGACGCACCAGCCGCCCCCGACGCCCGCTTGGCGCACCGCCGACCGCAGCCGGCTGCCCGGTGCGCCCCTGTACCTGCTGGCCGAGCTCACGGCCGCGCTCGACCCGCGGGCGCACGGCCGCGTCGAGGCTGCGCTGGAGGCAGCCGGCCTCCTGGACGCGTGGGTGACACCGGACGGTCGTGTGCTGTCGTCCGACGACGCCGACGTCGTCCTGCTGAACGGTCCTGCGGCGACGGGTCGCACCCTCGCCGACGTGGCTCGGCCCACCCCTCATGGTGGTGTGGACGCCACGGTCATCACCGGTGTCCTCGCGCGCATCGGCCTGCGCGATGCGGACTTCCCCGGTGGCACAGGCGATAGTGCGTGGGTGGCCACCGACGGCCGGTTCGCGACCGGACCGCTGGCCGGGCGAGCCACGGGCACGGACGTGCGCTACCTCGGCGAGACCGCGCGCGAGGCAGCACGACTGCGGCGCCTCGCTGAGCTGGACGAGACGCTGGCCCGGCTGAAGGCTGACGCCGCCCGGCTGAGCGAGAAGATCGACACCTTGCTCACGCGCCGGAGCCTCCTCGACGCCGACCTCGCGGCCTTCCCCTCGGCCGGTCAGGTGCTGCGCGCACGGGCGGCGCTCGACAGCGCCGTCGCGGCGCTGGAGGCGGCCCGCGCCGAGGCCGCGCGCCTTCGGCAGGCCGAGGCCCAGGCGCTGGCCGCCGCAGAGCAGGCCCGCGCCCGCCGGGACGCCACCGCCGCCGAGGTGGGTCTGGCCGCCCACGTCGACACGCTCGACGACCTGGTGGCGGCGGTCGGCGAGTGGCGCGCCGCCGCAGGCGAGTGGCTCGCCGCCCTGGACGCCCTGGGTGAGCGCAGCGCGCGTCTGCGCGACCTGGACGCGGCGCTGGCAGCTGCCGTTGCCAGGGCGGAGGACGCGGCCAGGTCCGCCGAGGCCGCCACCCGGGAGGCCGCCGCCGCCGACGAGCGGGTCGCCACGCTGCGGGGGATGGTCGGCAGCGCGCACGAGCAGGTCCTGGCCGACCTGCAGCACGCGAGGCGGCGCAAGCAGGAGCTGTCCGAGCGCCGCGGCACCCTGGCGAGCGAGCACCTGCAGGCGCGCGAGGCGCTCGCGGTCGCTCTCAAGGAGCTGGAGGTCGCGGGCCAGGAGCAGACACGCCTGGACCAGGAGCGCAGCGTGGCGGCCGACGACCTCCGGGGCCTGGCGCGGCTCGGCGTGCTCCAGGTCGTGCTCGACCGGCCGCTGCCGGACGCCGAGGACTGGCCGGTCCGAACCGCCCTCGAGCACGCCCGCGAGGTGGCGAAGGCGGGGCCGTCGCTGCCATCCGACGCGGATGAGGTCCGCGGCGTCCTCGAGGCAGCTCAGAACACCCTGGCTCGACGCCAGCAGGAGCTGCTGCGGGACCTTGTTGCGGGCATCCGCCTGTTCGGTCGGACCGACCACGGCGTCCTGGTCTACGACGTGCAGTACCAGGGGCGCTCCTTCCACCTCCCGGAGCTCGTCTCGGAGCTGCGCGAGGACGTCGCCGAACGTGACGCACGCCTCGCCGGTGACGAGCAGGGGCTGCTGGAGGGCTTCCTCGCCGGCGAGCTGCACGAGCACCTGCGCAGCCGCATCCGTGACGCGGACGACCTCGTCGCGGTCATGAACGAGCGGTTGGCGACCTGCCCCACCGCCGCGGGGCAGCGCGTGCGGCTGGACTGGTCCGTATCCGACGACGCGCCGCCTGGTACCAGCCAGGCCGTCCACCTGCTCCTGCGTGGAGCGGGGCTGATCGACGACGCCCAGCGAGCGGAGCTGCGCGCGTTCCTGCACGAGCGCCTGCGCGAGGCCCGCGACGGCGACGCCGCCGCCAGCCTGCATGAGCGCCTCGGTGCCGCGTTCGACTACCGCCGCTGGCACGCCTTCACCGTGCAGGTCCGAGACCGCAACGCCGCCTCTTGGCGCCGGCTGACCCGCCAAAGCCACGCGACCGGCTCGGGCGGGGAGAAGGCGGTGATGCTGCATCTGCCGCTGTTCGCGGCGATGGCCGCCCACTACCAGCACAGCGAGACCGCGCCGCGTCTGATCGTCTTGGACGAGGTGTTCGCCGGAATCGACCGCGGCACCCGCGGCCAGCTGATGGGCCTGCTGGTGGAGCTGGACCTCGATGCGCTGCTGACCAGCCATGAGGAGTGGGGCTTCTACGCGGAGCTGGACGGCATCTCGACCTACCACCTGGTCCGCGACCCCGACATCCCGGGAGTGTTCCCCGAGTGGTTCGTCTGGGACGGTCGGATGCGCTGGGACCTGGGTTGAGCTCAGAGGCCGTGACCAGTCTGGCGGACCGGGCCAGAGAGCTGGCGCAGCGCCCCGGCTACGCCACGTTGCTCGCCGCCCTACGGGAGCGGCTCGAACGCGGCGGGCAGCCGGCCACCGTAACCCTGCCGAACCTGGATCCCGCAGCCCGCCGTGCGTTGGCCGACCTCCTCGGGCGGCGACGCCCGCCGTCCCCGGGCAGCCCGGTTCGCCTGGATGCTGTCGAGAAGGGGCTGCTCGCAAGCCGCGTGGGGGCCGGGTTGGTGGAAGTGCTCGAGGTGCTCGGCGGACCGCTGACCGACCGCCGGGCTCGACGCGTCGAGGCCGAGGCCGCCTGGGATGCGGTGTGGGCGGTCGAGCACCCGGGCGCGAGCAGGCCGGAGGTCAGGGCTTGGCTCCAGGGTCTGCGGCGTCACGGGATCTTGCGGCGCCTGACCGGCGACCCTGTGCAGGCTGCCGCCCTGCTCGCCCAGGCTCTGGATGTCGTCGACCGGCTACCCGCGCGGGGTGTTGCGCTGTCCGTGCTTGCCGGAGAGGCGGTTGGCGACCCTCATGCTCTGGACCCCGGGCAGCCCCTGGCGACGCTCGTGCTTCGCGCCCTCGCACGGATGGCCGACCGAGACGTCCCCGCCTCGGCGCGGGGGCGCCGACAGCTATGGGCAGAGGTCGGCGTCGTGTGCGATCCCCTGTCGGTCAGCGTGCTGGTCCTGGGACTGCGCCTGAACGGTTCGGACATCGTCGCGAGGTCCTGCAACGACCACGCCTCCTGCGGCGTGCCCCTTCGGCTGACGCTGCATCAGCTAGTCACCACGGATTCGCTTGGCTCGCCGCAGGAGCAGATCCTGGTGTGCGAGAACCCTTCGGTGGTCGCGGCGGCGACTGCTCGTGCGGGCGAGGTTGAAGTGCCGTCTGCCTCGTCGGAGCCCGCGTCTTCGGTGGCGCATCCGCTCGTCTGCGTCGAGGGCGTACCCGACATCGCCGCGGACCGGCTGCTTACCGGTCTGGTCGCCGGAGGTTCGACGTTGAACTTCCACGCCGACTTCGACTGGGGCGGCCTGCGCATCGGCAACATATTGGTCAATCGCTACGGGGCCATGCCTTGGCGGTTCACAGCGCCGGACTACCGGCGCGCCGTAGCCGCGAGGGCGGTCGTCTCGGAGTTGCCCGCGCGGCGAGGCGAGGCGGCGTGGGACCGAGATCTGGCGCCGGCGATGAGAGGCGCCCGCGTCGCCATCGCCGAGGAGCAGGTCCTCGACGAGCTGCTCGGTGACGTGCTGGGCTGATCCGCCATGCCGAATGTGGCCGCAGTGACGGTTCAGGCGGGCGGAGGGCTGAGGTAGCCGCGGAGGATGTCCTCCACCGTCACTGCGAGCGGCGCGAGGTGGGGCGGGACGATCGCATCGCCCGGCTGAGCCAGCTCCGGGCTGCCGTAGTGGCCCCCGGCCAGTCGGGACACCTCGACCCGGTCGGCGTCCAGATCGACGAACCAGTGCTCGGGTACCTCAAGCCTGGCGTAGTGGGCGCGCTTGACCACCAGGTCGTAGCGCCGTGTGGAGGGTGACGACACCTCCACGACCAGATCAGGCGGCAGGTCCACAGCCAGCTCGGACGTGATCTGCTCGAGCGTCTCGGCCGAGCACAGGACGACGTCCGGGATGACAAGGCTGCGCTGGCTCCACGACACGTTCGGGCCGGCGAAGACGGCGCCGCCGTGCTGCTCGACGTGCTGCATCAGCAGATGCGACAACCGAGCTGTAACCCACTGGTGGCGCAGGGTCGGAGCCGGGCTGACATAGAGCGCCCC
>CAZVUW010000020.1:21831-25362 GCA_964629825.1 uncultured Actinomycetota bacterium | reverse complement strand
GAGCCGCCCGCGTGACGCAGACCGCGACGAGCCGATCGCCGCCGCGCGACCGAGTGGGGCGGCAGCAGGTGCGCGATGCGGCACGCCGTGCTTGCACGCGCACAGGGCGCGCTCAGGGTATGAGGTTGGTGTGGATCGCGTGCATCACGGCGCTGGGGATGGGCATCTCGGCGAGGGTCTCGGGGAAGAAGGCGCCGATGCGGAAGCCGCCCGCGTTGTCTGGGTCGGGCCCGATCCGGATCTCCCACGTGCCCACCTGAATCTTGCGGCCGTCCCAGACAGCGCCCTTCACGGTGTTGTTTGCGAGCAGGTCTTTCAGCTTTCCCACGATGTCGAAGTTGGGCTGCAGCATGCTCGACGTCGCCCGATTGATCACATCGGCGGTCCAGAAGTCGAAGTTGTGGTACGTGTGACGATCGAGCACGTGCCGCCGGATCCAGTCGCCGATGCGAACCGTCCCACGGCCTGGGACGTTCACCGTGGCGATGGGATCGGGGCCCACCGCAGCTTTCGAGCCCTCGTGATGGATCGCGAACAGCCACACCCAGTAGGCCGCGTTCTGGTTCTTGGGCTTTCCCAACGTGCCCTTGACCGCTTGGACGTTCAGGAAGGTCAACATGTCGGCGGGGGCCCAGCCACGCATGTTGAGGGCGGCCCGGATGTACTTGGCGACGGCTGGCTGGAGCGTGCTGAGCTTCTGCCCCAGCGCCTGGGTGGTTCCGGATGCAGGTATGGAGGTAGCGGTCAGGATCTCCTGCGGGGTCTGCGACGCGATCAGAGTGTTGACCTGCTGCTCCAGCTTCGCCATGGGAGCGCCCGCGAAGTGATCGCAGATCAGCGTCTCCAGCTCCGCAACGCTCAGCCCGGCGAGCTGCGTCAGCAGGGCACCGATCGTGCCTGCGTTGCCGCCTCGCTTGAACAGCTCGTCGACCAGCTCCGGCGTCTTCGCCTGGGGAACCAGACCGGCGTGGTCGTTGCAGAAGGTGTTGATGTCCGCCGCAAGGGCCTTCCTGCGCACCATGACCTTCACGACGGGCACCTCGGCGAGGCGCAGTCCCGGTCGAGCGCCTAGCACGGACTCCAGAGCCGCCAGATCAAGCGGCGCGTAGCCCTCGACCATGTCGCGGACTATGTCGCTCGCCTCGGTGCTGGCCGCGAACGCGGTGTTCGCCGCGCAGAACGTGCCGATCGCGCTCGGTGCGACGTTCTTGACCTTGAGAGCCTTGACGCAGCCCACGTGCGCGCTCGCCAGCCCGGGGAACGTCGTGAGCAGGTCGCCGAGGTTGACGAGCGTGAAGCCGGGGCCGATCAGCGCGTCGATGACCTGGGCGGCCTCGGCGCTGCGGGCGAAGGTTGGATGCATCCCGTAGAGCGCGGCGACGTCGACGGCCGAAGCCCCCTTCGCCAGCAGCGCCTTCAGCAGCGGGACCAGCGCCGGGTTGATGTCGGGGAAGCCGCTGACCACCGCGTCGAGGTCGTTGAGCACGAATCGCGGCGGATCGAGCAGCAGCTGGGCGACCTTCGCGGCGCCCGCGCTCGCAGCGAACGCGGGGTGCGCACCGCAGAACGCCGCGATGTCGTTGATCGGGATGGCCTTCGACCAGAGAACCTTGATCAGAGGCACCACCAGATCCGACACGCCCGGCACGGCGGTCACCAGCACGTCGAGGTCGTCGATGCTCAGCAGGTTGGCGCGCAGCAGCGCGTTCACGACGCCCACGGCCTGCGGCGACACGACGAACGCGCCGTTGGCCTGGCAGAACGTCACCACGCGGCCGACCGCGTTGCCCTTGACGAGCAGCGTCTTGATGCAGGGCACTTGGGCCGCGCTGAGGGCGGGAACCGAGGTCACCAGCGTGCCGAGCTCGCCCAGCGTCAACGAAGGCACTCCGCCCAGGAGCCCGCCCGCGATCTTCATGGAATCGGGGCTGGTCACAAACGCCGCGTAGGTGGTGCAGAACGTCCCGACCGCCGCCAGACCCTTGCGCTGCGCGTTCAGCAGGAGCACCAGCGGCACCTCGGCGATCGTCACGGCCGGGTAGTGCGTCACCAGCGTGGTGAGGTCGCCGATATCCAGATGCAGGCGCTTGATGACCGCCGCGGCGTCCGCCCGAGCCGCGAACCCGATCTGGGCGGCGCAGAACTGCCCGGCCGCCGCCGCATCGACCTTGAGAGACCACAGAGCCTGCACGGTGGGGACATGGGCGGATGCGAGCTGTGGGAAGGCCCCGACCAGCGCGGTCAGGTCGCCAAGGCCGCGATCACCCTTCACCAGGGCCGCCGCCACCTGGGGGCCATCCGCGCTCCGGGCGAAGGCCTGCGCCGTGACGCAGAAGGTCGCCGAGGCCGCGAGAGCCTGGCGCTTGGCCCGCAGCGCGACCAGCATCGGCACGTCCGCGGCCGCGAGCGTTGCGGCGACACCCACGATCACATCGAGGTCATCGATGCTGAAGCTGTTCTTCTTCAGCTCCGCAGCTAGCGGGCCGGCGTTGGCGCTCGCCGCGAACCCGGGATGAGCCGCGCAGAAGCGCCCGACGCGCGCGGCTTCGTCATTGCCCCCGAGGAGGGCACGGACAACCGGGACGTGTGCCGTGCCCAATGCGGGAAAGGCCGTCACCAGTGCGGCGATCTCCGGCAGTCCGCACCCCTGCCTGAGCAGCGCCTCCGCGACGACCGGACCGTCAGCGCTGCGCGCGAAGGCGGGATGGGCGCTGCAGAACCGCGCCGCAGCGGCCAGGTCCTGCTTAAGGCGGTGCAGCGCGGCCAGCATCCGGAGGTCCACGCGCTTGATCGCCGGGGCGGCGGTCACGACGACGATGAGGTCTGCGACCGTGAGGCCGGCGTCCAAGGCCTCGCCGGCCAGGCGCGGGCTGTCCTCCGCCGTGGCGAACGCGGGGGCGGCGCTGCAGAGCTGAGCGATGAGGCCGGCGTGGATGCCCTTGGTGAGCAGCGCTCTCACCATCGGGATGTGGGGCGGAGCCAGGCGCGGCAGGTAGCTCAGCACTGCCGCCAGGGCTGTGAGGGTGAAGCGCGGCGGCGCGAGGAAGGCGAGCGTCGTCTCGATCGCCTCACCCCGTGCGAGGTAGGCCGGGTGCAGGCTGCAGAACAGGATGAGCTCGTCGACCTTGGCCCGGTGGAACAGCAGCACCTTGACGAACCGAAGGCTCGGGCCCCGCAGGTCGGGCAGCGCGTGCAGGATCTGCACCGCCTGCTCCGGCGTGACCCCCCTGACTGCGCACAGCTCGGCCAGGCGGGGATCCGCCCGATCGAGCGGATGCTCGGGGTCTACCGGCCTGGGCCCCTCCAGCAGGGCGGTCGGCCCTGAGGTGACAGCGGGTGACTGCACCAGAGTGAAGGCCTCCTGCAGCGCCTGGAACATGGCCGTCGAGACCGCGCCCTGCCGATCGGGGTGGAACTTCAGCGACAGCTTCCTGAAGAGCCCTGCCTCGCCTCCCGGCGCCTGCCTGAACAGCTCGAGGAAGGCTGCCACGTCCGGCGAGGACGGCTCGGGCTGCTGCGGCGCCGTCCCGG
>CAZVUW010000020.1:0-21731 GCA_964629825.1 uncultured Actinomycetota bacterium | reverse complement strand
GTCGCCGAGCACGCTCAGCCACGTCTTGCCATCCAGCCCGGTGACCTGGACCCGCATCGAGCCATCGGGCCCGCTGACCACCGAGCCGGTGATCCGCGCCCTGGCGTAGGTCCCGTCGGGCAGCCGAACCCAGATCGGGCGACCGGTTGTCTGAGCCGCCACCGCGCCCGAGGCGTCGATCCGCTGCACGATCGGCCCGGGGGAGGGGGGTGGACCACCGGCGAGCAGCAGCGCAGTCGCGGCGTTGCCGACCGTCGCCTGGAGATGGATGACGGTTGCCTGGCTTGGCGTCAGTCGATTGGCCTGTGCGCGCCCCTCAGCTCGGCCCCTTGACTCCGCCTTGCCCACGGCCTGCTGCTGCGTCCGCTCCATGCGGACCTGCCCTTCGGCTGTCAGGCGCTGCGTCGACCTGCAAGACCGCAGTGTCCCATGCGATCCATGGGCCGCGGGGACCTCGCTGACGCCCGATCGGGCATCTCGGGCCCCATCGGCTTCAGCCGCTCGTGGCCTTGCGGATCACGGTGCGCAGGTCTGCCTCGGGGAGCTCCCGGTCGAAGTCGAGCTGGATGCTGGCCTTGCCGGTCTTGAAGTCGGGGTGGCGATCCTTGAACTCGGCGATGTGGTCCGGCGAGGTGGTGGTCAGGGTGAGGCCGCCGGCGCGGCGCGGGTTGAGGCCGACGTGGCGGCGACCGACCCGGTACAGCGGTATCTGGTAGGAGATCACCACCTCGGCTTCGGGCAGCTCGTCGAGGATGAGCGCGTGCAGCCGGTCGAAGAGCGGCCGGTGCGTGGCCGGCAGCGCCTCGATGTAGGCGATGACCTCTTCGGACAGCCGTCCAGCCGTCGAACCCGTCACGGCGACCTCCTCCGCGTCCGGCAGATGCGGATCATGACGGGTTCAACCGGCAGGACTCATCGCCCTCAGCGACCAGGACTCATCGCACGCCGAGGAGGGCGGCCGCCGCCAACCGCGCGCGACGGCGGCCGCCCCTACCTCAGCAGTCGATCGCGGCGCGCGCCTGGGTGGCCACCCGATCCGAGATCGCCGCCGACCCACCCACGATCTGGATGTGGGTGATGGCCTTGCAGCCGGCGCGGAGCGCGTCGAGCGTCGGCCGGCCGAGGCTGGCCGCGCTCTCGGTCAGCAGAAGCGGCCGCTGCGCACGACCGGCCAGCGGGGCCACCGTCAGGGCGTCGGCGAAGTCGGTGCCCGTCGCGAGCATTCGCGTCGTCGGCTTCCACTTCAGCGCCTTGACGGTGTGGTCCGCTACGGCGACGGCGGTCTCGACGCGGGTGCGTCCGGCCAGGCGCTGGACCGAGAGGCCCATGCGCTTGAGCTCGGCGACCACGCTGTCGTCCACCGCCGCCTTGCCGCCGAGGACGAGGACCTTGCGGATCCCCAGCTTCGGGTCGGCCAGCGCGGCGCGCGTGTCCGCGCTGAGCTTGCCCGTCGGGGTGAGCAGCAGCGGCAGCCGGCCCGCGTAGGTCAACGGACCCGCCGCGAGCGCGTCCGGATGCCGCTCGCCGGTCGCCAGCAGGGCCGTGCCGCCCAGGGCACCCTTGGCGGCGAACCGCTGGGCGATGAGCCGGGCTGTCTGGAAGCGGTCGGAGCCGCCGATGCGCTCCGTCTTCAGACCCAGCGCCTGGAGCTGACGCACGACGTCGTCGCTGATCGCGCCCTTGCCGCCGAGGACGAGGACGCGCTTGACCTTGAGCGCCTTGAGCGTGCTCGCGGTCGCGTCCGGCAGCGATCCCTGCGAGGTCAGCAGGATCGGCGCGTCCAGCGCGGCCGCGGCGGTGGCCCCGGCGAGCGCGTCGGGGAACCTGGCGTCGACCGCCAGCACCGCCCAGTCCGCCCCCTTCGGGAACGCCTGCTCGGCGACGACCGCGGCGGTCTGCACACGGGTCTTGCCGCCGAGCCGGCCCGGCTCGTCCTTGCCCGGTGTCGGGCCGGGGCGGTCCGGATCCGGCTGAGGCTCGGGCTCCGGCTCCGGCTCGACGACGCGGCGCGCGAACACCGCCGTCACCTTCCGGTCGGCGTCCATCTTCACCTTGAGCGTCGCGGTCGCCGGCCGGTCGGTGCCTTCGACGCGCCAGCCCTTCAGCTCCCAGCCGCTGGCCGCCTTTGCGGTCAGCGTCACCTCGCTGCCCTGGTCGAAGACGTGCGCACCGGCGCGCGGTGTCACCTGTCCCTGGCCCTCGACCGTCACCGTCAGCGTCCGCTGGCGGATGAACACGGCGGTCGCGGTCAGGTCGTCGTTCACGGTCACCGTGGTGGTGGCCTGCGTCACCCGCCGGCCGCTCACATCCCAGTGGGAGAAGCGCCAGCCCTTGGCAGCCGTCGCAGTCAGCTTCACCGCCCCGCCGTCGGCAACCTCGTGGGCGCCGACCGCCGGAGTCACCGAGCCGTCGCCCACGACCGCCACGGTCAGGGTGCGAACCGGCGCCGGCGGGATCTCCTCGAACACCGCCGTCACCGCGACGTCGGCGCTCACCGTCACGCTCGTCGAAGCCGCAGACGCATCCGCCACCGGACCATCCCAGCGCACAAACCGCCACCCAGCCGCCGGCACCGCCGACACCTCGACCACCGAGCCCTCATCGAACACGTGCTCACCAGGCGCCGGGGTCACCGCGCCGTCACCCACGACAGCGACGGTCAGCGTGCGCTGCACCGGCGGCGGGATCTCCTCGAACACCGCCGTCACCGCGACGTCGGCGCTCACCGTCACGCTCGTCGAAGCCGCAGACGCATCCGCCACCGGACCATCCCAGCGCACAAACCGCCACCCAGCCGCCGGCACCGCCGACACCTCGACCACCGAGCCCTCATCGAACACGTGCTCACCAGGCGCCGGGGTCACGGTGCCGTCTCCGACGACCGCAACCGTCAGCTTGCGCGGGACGACCTCGCGCGTGAACACCGCGGTCGCCGTGACATCGGCGTCCAGCACCACGGACGTCGAGGTCTCCTCGATCCGTTCGCCGTTGACATCCCAGTGGGAGAACTCCCAGCCGGGTGCGGCCTCGGCGGTCAGCTCGACCTCGGTGCCGTCCAGGTGGTAGCCGGCGCCGGGCTCGGAGGCGACGGTGCCCTCGCCTTGCTTGGACACGATCAGCTGCCGCGTCACGACGTCGACGACGAAGTCCTGGCGGACCTCCGCGTCCTTGCGCACCGTCACCTCGGCGTGCTTGGCCTCGGCGCCCTCGGGCAGGGCGCTGACCCGCCAGAGGCGGTCGGCGCCGTCCTCGCCCAGGGGGACCTCGGTCAGGCGGTAGCTGCCGGTCTCGTCGGTCTCGGCCGAGCCGCCGAACTCCGAGCCGATGAACACGCCCGGAACGGGGTGCCCGGTCACGGAGCTGGTCACCGTGCCGATGATCGTGCCGGTCCCGGTGTCGGGGCGGCCGAACTCGACGCGGATGTCGGCGCCGCAGAAGACGGTCACCTGCTGGCTCTGGGTGTGGAACCCGGGCGCCGAGGCGGTCACCGTGACCGGCCGCGGCTGGTTGCCGGTGGACGTGGCGATCCCGGCGATGACGAACTCGCCGTCGGCGTCGGTCAGAACGCTCTGCCCGCTCGCGTTCACCGTGGCGCCCTCGATGGGCTCCAGCGTGAACGCGTTCACCACGACGCCGGAGATCCGCGCCGTGTCGCACTGCTTCAGCAGCTCGAAGTTCCGAACGGCGGCCTCGTCCGCGCTGATCCGCACGCTGGCGCTCTCCGGCCAGTAGCCGTCAAGCGTCGCCTGAAGGAAGCGGTCCGCCGGAGCGTTCCGCCGCTCGAGGTCCAGTCCGGTCGCCGAGTAGCGGCCGTCGGCATCGGTCGTGTCGAGCACGCTGATGCCCTGCCGGATCGCGACGCCCTGGAGCGGCTGCCCGGTCTCGGCGTCGACCACCCGGCCCTCCACTGAGCCGGTGCGGCGGCGCAGCAGCACGAAGTCCTGCTCGACCGGCGAGCCCTCGGTCACCGTGACGCTGGCGGACTCGGACCAGTGAGTGGACCGGCTCGCCGTGACCTGCCACGACCCGAGCGGCACATCGACGACGGTGTAGCGGCCCTCGCTGTCCGTCGCGGTGTTGCGCCCACCGATGCTGATCTGGGCGCCGCCGAGCGGCTCACCGGTCTCCTCGTCGTGGACCTCGCCGGTCACCACGCCGGCCGGCGGCGGGGGCGGCGGCGGCCGCAGGGTCGGGCTGCCGCCCACGACGGCGCCGCACTCGTCGAGGCGCGCCTCGGCCGCGCCGCTCCACAGGTCGTCGCCGATGCGCTTGGTCGCCTCGATCCGGTAGGCGGCGGGCGCGTTGTCCTGGGCGAGCAGCACGCTCTCGTTGAAAGCGAAGCTGCCATCAGGACCGGACGGGACCGTGGTGATCGTGGTACCGCCCGGGCTCACGAGCGACACGGCAGCGCCACTCGCGTCGCCGCCGTCGATCCTGGTGACAGTTCCACCGGTGACGGTGCCACGGCACTGGGCCACCAACGGCAGCACCTCGACCGTGCGCTCGCCCGGGCGGACCGTCACGATGCGCGACCGGGTCCAGTAGCCGGGGGCGCTCGCCTCAACCGTGTAGCTGCGCGGCGTGTTGCCGAAGCCGCTCAGGAGCCGGTCGAACTCGAAGGACCCGTCCGCGCCGGTCGTCTCGTCGGGGACATCACCGGAGATGATGCGGACCCGGACTCCGTTGATCGGCTCGCCGGTCGGCTCGATGGTGCCGTCCGACTTGCGCTCACCGACCACGACGGTGCCGCCGAGGGCGCCGTGCTGCTGCTCAGTCAGCTGCAGGTCGAGGCGGCGGGTCACGCCGCACATCAGCGTGATCGCCTTGCTCTCGCCCCAGTAGCCCGTCTTGTCCGCGCTGACGCCGTGGCTCAGCGGGGCGTTGAACGACCCGAGGGGAGCGTCATCCCAGCGGTAGCGGCCCTCCGCGTCGGTGGTCACCTTGTGACCGTTCGAGAAGAGGATGGTGGCGCCGGCGATCGGGGCGCCGCTGGCGGCATCGGTCACCACGCCCGCCACGGAGCCGTAGCACACCGGCACCAGGCCGTAGGCGACGCGCGCCGAGGCCGTCGCGGAGCGCGACACCGCACCGCTGGCACCCGTGACCGTGACGTCGAACCGCAGCGACGGCGCGTCGGACGCGGCCCGAAGGGTCAGCACCGCAACGTCATCGGCCGCTCCGAGGCTGGTGCGGTCGAACTCGGCCGTGACACCCGAGGGAAGGCTGCCCACCGAGAGCTCGACCTCACCGGCGAAGCTCGGAGCCCTCAGCACGCTGACCGCGAAGGCGTTCGAGGCGCCCGGCGCGATCGCCTGCGAGGACGGGCCGATCTCCAGCACGTAGTCCACGACCACGTGCACGCTGGTGGTTGCAGTGGCGGTGGCCCCGGCCCGGTCGGTGACGCGCAGGCGCACCAGGTGCTGCCCGGTCTCGGCGCAGGTGCCACCGCACAGCACGGCCTGGACCTGCTCCCAGGTCAGGGTCGCGATCTCACCGGTGGCGTCGTCGAAGTCGCCGTCGCCGTCGAGGTCCCACTCCCAGGCGACGACGGCGTCGCCCGGATCGCCGTCGTTGGAGCCGCTGGCATCCAAGACCAGCTCGTCGCCGGCGAAGACCCGATACGAGCCGCCCGTAACGGCCACCGGAGCGGTGTTGCCGACGACCTCGAACGGCACATCGACGCGGGCGGACGAGCGGACGGTGTCGCCGGCGAAGGACACGGACAGGGTCCGCTCGCCGGGCGGCCCGTCGAGGACGACGGTCACACGGGCCCAGCCGTCCGTGTCGGTGCGCACGGTGCGGGTGACCGAGCCGAGGGTGAACGTGATGTCGAGGTCCGCCAGCGGGGCGCCGGTGGCGGCGTCGGTCAGCCGCGCCGCCCACTCGAGGGAGGCGCCGACCGGTCCGCTGCTCGGGCCGTCATAGGTCAGCTTCGTCACGACGTCGGAGTCCGGCGCCCGGTCGCGCACGAACACGCTCTGGACGTACTGCGGCTGGGGCGGGTTGACGAGGTTCCGTGCGCCGGACACGAATGCCACGTAGCGCGGGAACGGGTTGCCCGGCCCACCGCTCATGACCGCCTCATAGGACCAGGTGTCGGCCTGCTCGCCAGCGCTCGAGACGCTCTCCCTGGTGATGGAGATGCCGTCCGGCTCGTCGAAGATGCCGTTCCCGTCGGCGTCACGGTCGAGGACGAAGATGTCCTCGTGACCCGTCGTCTTGCCGACGACCAGAGCGGGCGTGCTCGAGCTGAGCAGCACGTGACGACCGTCCCAGCTGAGCCCGTGCACGTCGCTGATCCAAGCGGGCTCGCCGAGGACGTCCAGGACCTGCAGCCGCCGGGTCGTCCCGGTGACCAGGTCGCGGATGTAGTAGGCGCCGTCCTCGCCGTCAACCGCGGAGTCGAGGTTGCGCGCCCACGAGTAGAAGAGCAGGTGCCGGCCATCGCCGCTGAGCCTCGGCTCCTGGCTGCTGGAGTCTGCGACCTCGCCGGTCGAGGAGCGGTCGGCGCGCTCGAGCGTCCCGGCCTGGCGGTCGTAGAGGAAGATCCCCTCGTTCCAGTTCTCGTCCCGGGCCGCGAAGACGATGCGCTGACCATCACCGCTGACTGCCGGCTCCCCCGGGTACTGCAGGAACGTGCCGTTCGGGAGGCGGTGAGCGGGGGTGGTGGTGCCGGTGGCGACGTCGTAGACAGCGAGGTTGTCCCACTCGGACCCACCGGTGACGACGTTCGCGGCGTCGGTCATGTAGACGATCGTGCTGCCGTCGGCGCTGATGCGCGGCTCCCAGCTGGAGCGCTGACCTTCCTGTCCGCCGGCGGAGCTGACCAGGCGCAGCTCGGTGGCGCCCTCCTCGTCGTAGATGCCGTCGCCGTCGGCGTCGCGGTCGTACAGGTAGATGTGGCTGCGTCCCGGCGTGGTCGACGGCGCGGCCACCAGGTTGGGCGCGGCCGAGACGAAGGCCACGTAGCGCCCGTCCGCGCTGATCGACGGCTCCGTGCTGCTGTAGGTGCCCGGCGTGCCGTCGAGGGCGCGGCTGATCAGCACGGTGGTATCGCGGGTGGCGTCGCGCACGAGCACCTGCGACACGTAGCGCTGGGTCCCGGTGAGATTCTGCGCCTGCGAGGTGAACGCGACGTGCTGGCCGTCGGCGCTGATCGACGGCTGGCCGGACCAGTCGTCGGCGGGCTCTCCAGAGTCGGTGACGCTCGCCCGGGTGGTGAAGCCGCGCGGCGGCTGGCCGGCCACGATGCGCACCGGCGCGGTCGCCTCGACCTGTGCGCCGCGCGCGTCGGTGACGCGCAGTCGCACGACGCCCTCGTGTGGCTCTTCCCAGACGTGCTGCGCCTTCGACTCGGTGCCGCTGAGCTCGAAGTCGCCGTCATCGTCGAGATCCCACTCGTAGCGGACGATCACCTCGTCGCGCCCGTACGACCACGAGGCGTCCAGCTCGATGGTCCTGCCCACGTAGTGCACGTAGGGTCCGCCGGCGTCGGCGCGCGGCGGCAGCCACTCATGGATTGCGAACGGCACGCGCAGCTCCGCCGGGGCGAACATATCGCTGCCGGGGAACTCGAACACCAGCTCGTAGCTGCCAGCGCCGAGGCCCTCGACGTCGACGTAGTCGCGGAACTCCATGCCGCCGCCCACCTCGGGGTAGCGGTCGGCCATCACAACCGTGCGCTTCGAGTCGATGGTGACGATCACCGGCGAGGCGGCAACCCCGGAGTGGCCGCGGCCGAGCGAGCCGTAGACGCGCAGCTCGTCGCCCAGGCGCATGTCGTCCTCGCCGTCGTACTCGAGGCGCGGCACGGGCCTGGTCTCGACGTCCATCCTGAGGCTGGCGACGCGCTGCGTACCACCGTCCTCGACGGTCAGCGCTGCTGTGACCTCAGCCTCGTCGGCGTAGGTGTGGCGGTGGCTGCCGCCGGCTGGGATCGTCACCGTCTCGGAGCCGTCGCCGGGGTCGAGCACGGCGGCGATGGGTTCGCCGTCCGCGTCGGTGGACCGGTTGACGAACGTGACGGCGTAGCCCTTGCTCGGGTAGGCCGACACCACGGTGAAGGCGGGTCGCGGACCGGTCTCGACGATCCGGGCCTCCGCCGTGCCCTCGCTGGCGCCCGAGGGGGTGACGCTCAGCTTGAGCGTCCTCGGCTCGTCCTGCGCGGGTGCGGTGGGCCCGTCGGTGGTGACGCGCCCGGCCGCCACCACCCCTGGATGTTGTCCTTGGCGGAAATGCTCGCCGAAAACAACATCGAAGCCGGGGATGGATCCGGTGCCCGCCGCCGGATGTTGTTCTTGGCGGAAATGCGCGCCAAGAACAACATCGAACGTGGGGGTGGCCGCCGACGTGGGGGTGGCCGCCGCCTGCCCGCCGCCGGGCGAGTCCACCAGGTCGCCGAACTTGGTCGTCCAGTACCACAGCCCGTCATCGCCCTGGACGCGGGCGATGCCGATGGCCTTGTAGAGCCCGCGGCGCATGTTCGCGTCGTGCGGCGGCGAGTAGCGCCACTGCAGGAAGGCGCGCTCGGCGGTGCCGTTCAGGGCGTTCAGGACGTTCTCGCCGATCAGCGTGTCCTCGGGGTAGCCGGCCTCGGTCGCCCGGATGCGCGGCGTCGAGCCGTCGCTGCCGTCGTGGCTGACGCGCTGGTGAGCGGCGAGGTCAGTGCTGTGCCGCTCGGCGCCCGCCGTCAGCGTCGGCGAGACGCGCAGGATCGGCAGGTTGTTGGCGATGCGGTAGGCGTTGATGCGGTGCAGGAACTCGCATTCGGCCGCATCAAGGCCCGGGCACGGGTAGGAGTCCGGCTCCGGAGCTGGCGGCTCGGTGACGACGACCACGCGGGTCGTGGTCGCGGTCTCGCCGTCGGCGTCCGTGACAGTCAGCTTGACCGACTTGGCGCCGGGCTCGCTGAAGCGGTGCACGACCTGCTCACCGGTGGCGGTGCTGCCGTCGCCGAAGTCCCAGGACCAGTCCGTGATCGCCGCGGTCCCAGCCGATGCGTCGGTGAACGTGACGACCTCTCCGACCTCGGGCTCAGCCGGGTCGGTGATGAAGTCGGCCACGAGCGAGCCCGGGACCACCGTCAGCGTCGCCGAGACCGTGGCCGTGCCGCCGTCGGGGTCGGTGACCGTGAGGGTCAGCGGGTAGCTGCCGGCGGTGTGCGAGGCGCCCTGGACGGTGATGGTCAGGTTGCCGGTGTCGATCGTCTCCTCGACCGTCCCGGCGCCGGGGATGCCGACGAGGCGGGCGCGCAGCTCCTTGTAGTCGGCCGGGCTGACGTCGTCGGCCTCGATGCGGATGGTGATCTCCGCACCCACCGGCACCGTGACGTCATGCATCTTGGCCGTGGGCGGGACGTTGGCGATGACGACCGGCTTGGTGATGGTCGCCTCGCCGCCCTCGCTGTCGACGACGGTGAGGGTCACCGTGTAGGTGCCGCTCTGCTCGTAGGCGTGCACGGGCGAACGGGTGGTGCTGGTGGTGCCGTCGCCGAAGTCCCAGCGCCACGACGTGATGCCGTGCGTGCCGTGCCGCGAGCGGTCGCGGAAGGAGACGGCGCTGCCCTCGTCCGGCGCGGCCGGCTCGAAGACGAAGTCGGCGGTCGGCGGCTGGTGGTCGGAGCAGTCGGGGATCTCGAGCTCCACCGGCTCGTCGTCGAACGTGGCGACCATCACGAGCGCGATCTCGAGCTCGACGCCCGCCGGACCCGCCTCGACCGGGACCTCGCCCGGCAGCCAGGTGGCGCTGCGGCCCACGCGCGGGACCCGCTGGTCACCCGACTCGGTGTAGCCGATGATCTCGCGGCCGGTGTAGACGGGCGCGGTCGTCGTGTGGTCGCCGCGGATCGTGGTGCAGAAGTTGTAGGGCTCGAAGGTCCCGTCCGGCAGGCGCTGGAGCTCGATCGGCTCGCTGAACGCGCTGCCGTGCTGGAAGTAGGTGCCCTCGCCTGACTCGTAGTCGTCGTTGTAGCGGCGGTGGTGCAGCGCCCACAGCGACCCGGCGGAGAGGTTGCCGTTGATGTGGCTGCTGATCAGCGGCGCGGCATCACCGCTGATGCTCTCCTGCTGCGCATAGCCCAGCTCCGACAGCCGGTGCAGACCCTTGACGATCAGGCCGTCGTCTGTCACCTCCGCGGCGACCTCGTCGACCTCGTGATCGGTGTAGCGGGTGGGGTCGAGCGGCGTCCACGTGATGCGCCGCGAGCCCGACCGCGGGTTGGAGCCGTCGGGGTCGCTGACCTGCCAGGTCTGCAGGAAGGTGACCGGGTCGTCGTTGACGCGCTCGTCGAGGGTGAAGTCGTCGGCGAAGCCGCGCAGGACGCCCTCGCGCACCAGGGTCGGGCTTGGGGCGTCCGGGTCGATCTCCAGCCGCGTCCAGTCGATGCAGCGGAGGACGATGCTGCTCAGCACCTCGGAGGCGCAGTCGGGCGTCTCGTCGCTGGCCTGGGCGGGCCAGCGGGTCGTGCCCTCGGAGAAGTACTCCTCGGTGGTCTGCTGCCACAGGTAGTGGATCTTCAGCTCGCCGCTGCGGACGGTCGTCGTGACCTCGGCCTCGAGGTCGTCGCCGAGGTCCACCGTGGCGGTCACGTCGTAGACCGTGCGCTCGGTGCCGGCGTGGAACCAGGTCTCGGCGGAGCCGTCGGCGCCGGTTGTCGCCGTCGTCGGGTCGACGGTGGCGTGGCCCTCACCCTCCGGGGTGACGGAGAACGCCACCGGCAGGCCCTCGACCTCGATGTCGCCACCGTCCTCGGGGCAGGTGATCACGCCGAGCGTGACCAGCGCGGACTCGCCCGGCTTGACGACATCGGGGTTGGCGCGCAGGTCGAAGCGGGAGCAGATGTCGAGGCGCCGGTCCGCGCCGAAGCCGAGCCCAGTGATCACCCGCGGCACCGCGGTGACGCTGCCGTCGGTGCCGGTGCCCGAGGCGTGGATCGAGAAGCGCTGGGTCAGCGGCGCGGACGGGTTCAGCGGCACGGTGACGATCGCGGACTCGTCCGGGGACTTGAGCGTGTGCTCGGCCACGACTGCGCCGTCGGGGTGCGAGCGCACCTGGACGTCGACCTCGGTCACGCCGTTGGTGAACAGCTTGGGCGCGTGGATCTCCAGGTCCGCCGAGTGCATGCGCGCGGCGATGGCGGCGGCGTCCAGGCCCTCATCGGCGGCGAAGCGGCTCGCCAGGACCTCCAGGTCGGTCATCGACGTCGCGTCGGCCCAGGTCTCGGCCGGGGTCCCGTCGGCGCGCAGCGGCACACGCGCCTTGGCCGGCGTGCCGTCCGGGTAGCGCTCGAACGCGATCAGGCCGTCGCCGTTGAAGTCGAAGCGCGGGTAGGCGTGCTCCGGGGTGGGGCAGTCGGGGGTGCCGTAGACGCAGCCGTCGCCGTTGAGGTCGCGCTTGGGGTGGTCGGCGTCGCCATCAAGCTCGATCAGCGCCCTGTCGGGGCAGTCCGAGCCGGCCATGTCGGTCTGGCAGGTCTGCAGCCAGGCGTCGCGGAAGCGGCGCAGGTCGCGCAGGTCGACGCGCCCGTCGGGCGCGGTCATCGCGCCCTCGGCCCCGCCGATGGTCTCGTCCGGCGTCTCGATGACGGTGCCGTCCGGTGCCAGCGTGCGCTCGATGCGGCGGTTGCCGTCGGCCGAGGCGTCGTTGACGTCGACGAGGTGGTCCACGGCCTCGGGCAGGCTGAGCAGCGAGGCGAACACGTCGAGGCGCGGCGCCGACGGCACGCGCTTGGCGGGGGCGGTGCCCCGCGTCGTCACGTCGGTCGGCAGCTTCTCCACGATGCGGCGGGCGTAGTGGGCGTGGCCGGTCCGGTTGGGGTGGAAGGCGCCGTCCTCGTTGCCCTGGCGGAGCAGCGACTGGGGGATGCTGACGATCCAGCTGTCGTCCGAGCAGTAGCCGTGCCCGGAGAAGCCGCCGAGGTTGATGCCGTCGACCATCGTCCAGCCGTGCCGGTTGGCGGCATCCCGCACCGCCTGGTTCAACGCGGGGACGACGACGTTGGCGGCCCAGGCGGCGTCCGCCTGGCTCACGCCCAGGCATCCCAGGGTCACGCTGCCGTCCGAGCTGGTGGGATCCGGGTACTCGCTGATCAGGATCCGCTCGGGGTGCGCCGCCAGGTTGGGGAAGTGCTGGGCGATGCGGCGGTTCAGCTCGTCGTAGCGGGCGGCCAGCAGCGGGATGCGCCGCTCGAAGATCTCCCTGGCCTGGCTCTGGTTGCAGTCGTTGATGACGGCGACCAGGCAGTCCTTGAGGATGGCCGAGAAGCGCATGTCGTTGGCGCCGATGGAGATCAGCAGCGCGTCGAGCTGGCGGCCGGAGGTGTCGACGAGATCCTTCAGGGCCTCGAGCTGCGGCTGCAGTGGCTGGGTGGCCTCTTCGGCGGTGGGGCGCTGGCCGACGTAGGGCGACATCAGACCGCCGGAGTCGGCGCTGGCGTCGGCCGGCGGCGTGTCCTGCGGGTCGTCGGCGTCCGACATCATCCGGGCGCCCGAGCAGGCCAGGTGCAGGAACGTGATCGTGGCGGTCGGGTCCGCGGCCTCCAGCATCCGACCGGCCAGCTGCGGCCCGCCGTAGGCGGAGCGCTGGCAGCGCCGGTCCTGCCAGCTGGGTCGGGTGAGCAGGTTCGGCTTGGGGATGTCGGGCACGCCCTCACCGGAGGCGATGGAGTCCCCGATGGAGGCGATGAAGTAGTCGCGCACCTGGACCTGCTGGGTCTCGGTGGCGGTCTGCCCGGTCGGCGTGGTCGCGGTCAGCGTGACCTGATAGGTGCCGAGGTCAGGGAGCTCGAGGCGGTGCCGGCAGCTGGTCGTCTTGGCGACCTCCTGGCCGTCGACCTCCCAGGTGTAGAGCTGGACGCGCTCACCGCTCACGGTCGAGCCGCAGGCGTTCAGGTCCACCGGCCAGGTCAGCGGCGCGATGCGGTTCCACGAGTCGTGCGGCTCGACGACCCCGAAGCCGAGCGGGTCGCGGCCGTGCCGCACCGGCCGGCTCCAGTCGAACAGGGTGGTCGCGCTGGTGGGCTCGGCTGCAGCGGGTCGCGCCCAGTCGATCAGGGCCTTGCGGGCCTCCTCGATGGTGAGGTCGGGCTTGTAGGCCAGCAGGTAGCCCAGGGCCGCGCTGACGTGCGGCGCCGCCATGGAGGTGCCGCTCATGGTGGCGTAGTCGCCGTACAGGCCGGTGCTCATGACCGAGCCACCCGGGGCCGCGATGTCGCCGCCGACGTTGGACATGGCGAGCACGGACCCGTCGTCGGCGATGCCTTCGACGACCAGGATCGGGTTCGGCACTCCGGCGGTCTGCGGCAGGTCGTCGGTACCCCAGCGCGCCGCGGCCCAGGCGAACTCCTGCGTCCACTCGGCGCGGATGGGGTAGCGGCCGCACGACAGGCTCTCGTCGGGGCAGAAGTGGCGGCCGTCGCTGGCGGCGCCGTTGCTGTGGTTGCCGGCCGACTGGACGATCAGCACGTTGGCCTGGGCGGCGCGGAGCGCCACCTCGGCCGCGGCCCGGCCGACGTTCGTGAACTCCGTGAGCCAGGGGTCGTAGTTGTCCGGGGTGCAGTACTCGAGCGACGAGCCGGGCAGCGTCGGCACGTCGTCGTCGAGCGTGCCGGGGCGGCAGGCCGGCCGCGGGAGCTGCTGGCGCCAGGCCTCGTGGTCGAACACCGCGGCACCGGCGCTGTAGTTGATGACCCGCAGCGGCTCGGGCTGGTCGCTGGCGAGCAGCAGCGCGAAGAGCTCGAGCTGCTTGTCGAAGACCGTGCCGACCTCGCCGACCTCCTCGCCGTCGCGCAAGGCGCCCCAGCCGGCCATGGAGTAGCCGGTCATGTGCGCGACCGGGTTGCCGCCGCTGACGCCCATGCCGCCGTCCGGGCGGGGCGAGTAGTCGGCGCCGATGGTGCCGGCCACGTGGTTGCCGTGGCGGCGGTGGACGTCGCCGACCGACCAGCTGTCGTTGCCGGTGTCACGGCAGCTGCTCGGGTCGGAGGCGCGGCACAGCTCCTCGGGGACCTCGAGGGCGGACAGGTCGTCGTGGTAGTCGAAGCCGCCGTCCACGATGGCCGTGCCTATGCGGTTGCCGCGGCGACGGATCTCGTCGAGCAGGTTCCAGGCCTGTGGGAAGCGAGCCACCTCCAGGCCCCAGTTGCCGCCGGAGCCGCCGTACTCCCAGGTCCAGTCGTTCAGGGCTGGGTTGGCCGGGCTCGGCAGGGCGTCGCCCGCGACCCCGAAGGACATCGCGGCGAAGGCGACGCCAGGGGTGGTGCGGAGCTCGGCCAGGGTGGCGTCGAGCGCCGCGAAGTCCTCATCATCGTCCGCGCGCACGAGCAGCACGCCGAGGTCAGGGAGGCCACCGATGATGTGCGCGCCGGTGGCGGCAAGCGCGGCGTTGGCCTGCGCCACGGTGGTACCGGCCTGGAAGCCGACGAGGGCACGGGTGCGCGAGGCGTGCGCGAACACCTCGGGGTGCACCGAGATGTCGTCGGGGTCGACCTCGGGGAACGGCATGTCGGGGATGTGCTCCGAGACGGGCGCCGCCGGGTCGCCGGGCAGCTCGCTCAGGGCGACCTGGACGGTGCCGGTCCACCAGGAGTCGGTCTCGGAGCTGTAGCTGACCGCGCCGCCCTCATCGAACGAGGTGCTGAAGCCGGCGAAGGGCAGCAGCTCACCCGAGTCGAAGCTGCCGTCCTCGGCCCGCAGGTGGTGCACCCGTTCCGACCGGTTGACCCATTGGACGGTCTGGCCCGGCACGACCACGACCGTGGCCGGCATGGGCCCGTCGTCCGTGATGACGACCTCCACCGGAGGCGGCGCGTCGGCCCGCTCCTTTGGCGCGGGCGCCGGCGTGGCCGCCGAGGCCACCGCGACTGCAAGAACGGAGAGGGTCAGCACGCCGAGGAGAACTCGGCGCGCGCGTGCAAAGACGCTCGCGATGAGCACGGTTCTCTTTCCTTGTCCCGCCCGCGACCGCCCTCATCTAGGGCACGCCAGGCCTACCTCGCCCGGCACCCCGGGCCCACGTGATCCGGCCAAGCTCCTGCCCCGCAACAGGAGCCGGCGAAGGTTAGTGCTACCGGGGTTCACGGTCAAAACGGATGCGAGGCGCAACCTTCCCGCGCTGCAGCCGATCGGCTTGTTCAACCAAACGGTTGACAACGGATGGCACCGCGGCCTACGGTGTAATCAACCAAACGGTTGAACATGGAGGTGGAGCGTGAGCGCGGAGCGGCTGTCCCGGGTCTTCGCGGCCCTGGCCGACCCCACGCGGCGCGACATGGTGGCCCGCCTCACCCGGGGCGACGCCACGGTCAGCGAGCTCGCTGAGCCCTACGACCTGTCTTTGCAGGCGGTCTCCAAGCACCTCCGCGTGCTCGAGGACGCCGGAGTTGTGACCCGTCGCCGGGAGGCGCAGCGCCGCCCGGTGCACCTGGAGGCGGAGGTGTTCGACCTGATGACCAAGTGGATCGAGCGCTACCGCCGACAGGCGGAGGAGCGCTACCGCCGGCTCGACGAAGTGCTCGCCGCGATGCCCGACCAGCCAGCTTCAGCACCAGCAACCCCCAGCACCAAGGAGGACGAGACGCGATGACCACCACCACCAAGGAGACCCAGATCCACGTCGACCCCGACGTGCCGCTGGTTCGCATCACCCGCGAGTTCGACGCCCCGCCGGAGAAGGTCTACCGCGCTCACGTCGACCCTGATCTGTTCACGCAGTGGGTCGGCCCGCGCGACCTGGAGACCCGCATGGACTACTGGGACTGCCGCACCGGCGGGGCATACCGCTTCACCCA
Source organism: uncultured Actinomycetota bacterium (assembly GCA_964629825.1). GTDB lineage: Bacteria > Actinomycetota > Nitriliruptoria > Euzebyales > Egibacteraceae > CAZVUW01. The sequence goes on along the minus strand of CAZVUW010000020.1, from coordinate 5,947 downwards.
GCACCGCGGCGACGAGGAGTACGGCTTCTTCGGGTCCTTCCACGAGGTGCGCCCCAACGAGCTGGTCATCCAGACCTTCTGCTATGAGGGCATGCGCGACGGCGTCGCACTCGAGCGGCTCGAGCTGCACGACCTCGGGGACGGCCGCACCCGTCTGGTCACCACTTCCCTGGTCGACTCGTTCGAAGGTCGCGACGCCTTCGTGGCCAGCGGCATGGAGCAGGGCGTGCGCGAGGGCTACGAGAAGCTCGACGAGCTGCTGGCCGGCTGACGCCCGTCGGGAGCGCGACCGGGCCGCCCGATCCGGGCGGCTCCGTCGCATGAGCGCAGACGATCTGAGTGACCCGGTCGCGCGAGTCCCCCCGCGCCCGCCGGCTCAGTCGCGCGAGCTCGCCCAGGCCTCCTTGTAGGACACGCGACCGCGGGTGCGCAGGACGCCGCCCCGGTAGACGCGTGCGGACACCGGGACCATCACCGCCATCGCGAGCACCGCCAGGCCGATGGCGAGCAGCGTCTCCAGCCAGGTCGAGGCGCCGACCGCGTTGAGGATCGGCTGAACGATCGGAGCGGTGAGCGGGAACAGCCCGACGACGGTCGCGAGGGTGGACGTCGGATCGCCCAACGCGAGCTGTGCGCCGAACAGGGCGAGCACCAGCACGATGATCACCGGCATGACGGCGCTCTGCATGTCCTCGACGCGCGACACGACCGAGCCGGCCATCGCGAACAGCGCCGCGTAGAGCATGAACCCGAGCACGTACCAGGCGATCACCAGCGCCAGACCGGTCCAGGCGGAGCTCGACAGCTCGATCGCATCGGTGAGCAGAAGCCCGGCTGTGGCGAGGCCGGCCATGATCAGGACCTGTGCGAAACCCAGCGCACCAAGCCCCAGGATCTTGCCGGCCAGGAGCTCCGTCGATCGCAGCGAGGACAGGAGCACCTCGACGACGCGCGACTGCTTCTCCTCGACGATGCCCTGGGCGACCCACTGCCCGTAGATCGCCAGCAGACCGTAGAGGACGAACACCGCCGCGAACACGACCCCCACGCTGGGGTCGGAGAAGTCGACGCCGGCCGCGTCGTCATCGAGCTGCTCGACGCTGAGCGGCTCGATCGCGAACAGCCGCGCCCGGTCCTCCGCGCTCAGGCCGGCCTCGGAGAGGGTTGCGTCCACCCTCAGCGAGTTGGACGCGTTGGCGAGCAGCGCCTCCAGCTGGGAGCTGATGCCGCCGTCCGCGAGCGCAGACGTGGCGTCCAGCAGAGCCACCGAGATCGTGCCCTCGCGCAGCGCGTCCTCCGCCGCGGCGCGGTCGTCGAGCGGGACCAGCTCGATCTCGGCGCCGAAGGCCTCCTGCTGAGCGATGGCGATCTCACCGACGGCCTGGGCCTCGGGGCCGACCACGCCGATCTGCGTCGCCTCATCGCTGGCGAACAGCAGCGGAAGCCCCAGCGACAGCGCGATCAGCAGCAGGATGGCCGCGTTCGAGATCAGGAAGACGCGGCTGCGCAGCCGCTCGGTGAACTCGCGCGTGGCGACAAGCCATATCTTGTTCATGCCGCGGCTCCCCCGTCGACCGCGGCGGCGTCCTTGCGGACGGCCTCGCGGTAGAGCTCCGACAGCGTCGGTCGCACGGCGCCGAAGTGGCGCAGGCGTCCGGCCTGCAGCGCCGCGGCGACGACCTGCTGGTCGTCGGCTCCGTCGTTCAGGGCGAGCAGGACCCCCTTTTCGTCCTGCCCCCGCACCTCGACGCCGGGCAGGCGGTGCGCCCAGGAGAACGGGTCCGGCCCCTCGACCTCGACGCGCAGCAGCCGCCCGCCGGCGGCATCCCGCAGGTCATCGACCCGGCCGAACGCGACCAGCCGACCGGCGTCGATGATCGCGACCGCGTCGCACAGGCGCTCGACGAGCTCGAGCTGGTGGCTGGAGAAGACGACCGGGACGCCCTGCGCGGCGCGCTCGAGCAGCACCTCGCTGAGCGCGTCGACGCCGACGGGGTCGAGGCCGGAGAATGGCTCGTCCAGGATCAGCAGCTCGGGGTCATGCACGAGCGCGGCAGCCAGCTGAACGCGCTGCTGATTGCCGAGGGACAGCATCTCGAGGGGCTGGTCCATGCGCTCGGCCAGGCCGAAGCGCTCGAGCAGCGCGGTCGCCCGCTGGGTCGCCGTCGCCCGGTCGAGCCCGTGGAGCCGGCCGAGGTAGACGAGCTGGCGCAGCGACGGCGTCTTCGGGTACAGGCCGCGCTCCTCCGGCATGTAGCCGAAGCGCCCACGCGTCTCGGCGCCGATCGGGGCGCCTCCGAACCGGACCTCGCCCTCGTCCGGGTCGTCCACCCCCATGATGATCCGCATCGTGGTGGTCTTGCCGGCGCCGTTCGAGCCCACGAACCCGAACATCTGGCCGGCTTCCACGGTGAAGGAGAGGCGGTCGAGGGCGACCAGGTCGCCAAAGCGCCGTGTCAGACCGTCGATCTCCAGCATGCTGCTCCCATCGCAAGGTCGACTGAGCCCGGTCCGAGGGAACACTAGCCGCCGCGGTTCACGGCTCACCAGCGGATGCCCGGGGCGCGCAGGCGCAGGGGCTGAACGGGCACCGGGGGGTCGCGCAGGATCGTGTCCTGGCCTTCGAGGTGCAGGTGCTTGGGCTGCTGGGGGATCAGCTCACGCAGGCGGCGGACCCGCTCGGCGGTCGGCGGGTGCGTGCGCAGCAGCAGCGGGTCGGGACCGCGCCGGTGCGGGACCATGATCCGCTCCCAGATGCGGCCCTCGTGCTGCTCCAGGCGCAGGAGCGCCGAGGCCAGCCCCTCGGGATCGCCGGTGAGGTCGACCGCGGCGAGGTCGGCGTCGTACTCCCGTGACCGGGACAGCGCCAGCTGGAGCAGCGTCACCACGGTCGGCACGGAGGTGAGGACGACGGTCAGCAGCAGCGGCCACAGCGTCCCGACCATCGCCACGGGGAAGCCGACGAGCAGCAGAGCGAACATGCCGAGGTAGGCCAGGCCGTGCGTCAGCCGGCCGATCGTGTCGGCCAACGTCATGACGTGCAGGTCGTCCGCGCGGATGTGGCTGACCTCATGCGCGAGCACCCCCACCAGCTCGCGCGGGGACAGGTTGCGCAGCAGGCCGTCGGTCACGCCGAGCGCGGCGGCGCCCGGACGCCCCACGGCGAAGGCGTTGAGGGTTCTCGATGGGACGTAGTGCAGGACCGGAGCCCGCGGCAGGCCGGCGCGCTGGGACAGGACCGCCACCACGTGATGGAGCCTCGGCGCGGCCGTGTAGGGCAGGGGCCGGGCTCCGTAGATCCGCAGCACCCAGTCGGGCGGGACCCTCGGCTGGATGGCGAGCGTGACCGCGCCGATCAGGGCGACCATCACGAACCCGCGCGGGCCGACGATCAGCCAGGCGCAGAGGGCCAGCACGGCGACCATCCCGCCGAGCAGCAGCACCATCTGTAGCTGGTTCCGCCGCCGCTGGCGGCGCTGGACCGAGGCGTCGATGGCGGTCATCGTCGCCAACCTACCGTCCCCCTCGGCTCACCCAGGGCCGGCAGCGAGCTCTCCCGACCCGCGCGAAGCAGCTGGAGACGAGATCCGGGGGCGATCTTCTGCGAAGAATGTCGAGCAGGGCCCAGGCCGTTCGTGGGCGAGGTGAAGGGGCCGGCACCGGTCGGCCCCCGACCCGAGAGGAGCAGCGATGACCCGCTACATGCTGTCGATCGGCTACGAGGCGGACGCCGTCCCCCCGACGCCCGACGAGCTCGAGACGATCATGCGCGACGTCAACGCCATCCATGACGAGATCAAGGCCCAGGGCGCCTGGGTCTTCGGCGGCGGCCTGCACGACGCAAGCACGGCGACCGTGGTCCGGGTCCGGGGCGGTAACGTCCTCACGACCGATGGCCCCTTCATCGAGACCAAGGAGCAGCTCGGCGGCTTCAGCGTGGTGGACGTCGACGACCTCGACGTGGCCCTGCGCTGGGCCGCGCGCTTCGCCGAGGTCACCGGCTGCCCCATCGAGGTGCGGCCCTTCGAAGCGTCGTTCTGACCGTGACCCACGACGGCGTTCCCGGAATCTCGGCGCCGGGTGTCGAAATCCGGGAGCGCCGTTCGTAGGTGGGGTGAGAGGCCGGCAAGGCGCCGGCCCCACCCACAGATCAGAGAGGTGAGCACCATGGCCCAGTACATGCTGAGCGTCCACCACGTCGAGGGCGAGGAGCCCCCCGCGCCCGAGATCATCGAGCAGATGCACGCCGACGTCTCCGCCTTCAACGAGGAGCTGAAGAGCGCCGGCGCCTATGTCTTCGCCGGTGGGCTGAAGGAGCCGCACCTGGCGACCGTGGTGCGCGAGGTCAACGGCTCGATCGTCACGACCGACGGGCCGTTCCCCGAGTCCAAGGAGTACCTGGGCGGCTACTGGGTGATCGAGGCCGCCGACGACAAGTCCGCGCTCGAGTGGGCCGAGAAGGCCACCCGCGCCTGCCGCGGCCCGGTCGAGGTCCGCCCGTTCCAGGACGACCAGGTCGAGCCGTAGGCGTGAGGACCTCCGGCGGCGCCCCGGCGACCGCTGGCCGCGTGGGCGGCAGCGCCGAACAGGCGGCCATCGCGGCCGTGTTCCGGCAGGAAGCAGGACAGGCTGTGGCCACGCTGATCCGCGTCTTCGGCGACATCGACATCGCCGAGGACGCGGTTCAGGAGGCCTTCGCGGTCGCCCTGCAGACCTGGCCGGAGCGCGGCCTGCCGCCCAACCCCGGCGGCTGGATCACCACCACCGCCCGCCGCAGGGCGATCGACCGGCTGCGCCGCGAGGCGCGACGGGACGAGCGCCACGCCGAGGCCGCCCGGCTCCTCGAGCCGGATGAGCCGCCGGAGGAGGGCCCCGTGCACGACGACCTGCTGCGGCTCATCTTCACGTGCTGCCACCCGGCGCTGGCGCCGCACGCGCAGATCGCGCTGACGCTGCGGCTCCTCGGCGGTCTTCAGACCGGCGAGATCGCCCGCGCCTTCCTGGTCCCCGAGGCCACCCTGGCCCAGCGCCTGGTCCGCGCCAAGCGCAAGATCCGCGCCGCCAACATCCCCTACCGGGTCCCCGACGACGCCGACCTGCCCGACCGGCTGCGGTCGGTGCTGGCCGTCATCTATCTGATCTTCAACGAGGGCTACGGGGCCACCGAGGGCGAGGCGCTGGTTCGCTCGGAGCTGTGCGGCGAGGCGATCCGCCTGGGTCGGCTGCTCGCGGAGCTCATGCCGGACGAGCCCGAGGTGCTCGGGCTGCTCGCCCTCATGCTGCTGAGCGCCGCGCGCATGCCGGCGCGTACGGCGTCGGACGGCTCGCTGGTGCTGCTGGCCGACCAGGACCGCTCGCGCTGGGATCGCGCCCTCATCGCCGAGGGCCAGGAGCTCGTGCGCCGCTGCATCCGTCGCGGACGCCCCGGCATCTACCAGCTCCAGGCGGCCATCAACGCGGTCCACTGCGACGCCGCGACCGCCGCCGACACGGACTGGCGGCAGATCCTGGTCCTCTACGACCAGCTCATGTCGATCGCGCCGACGCCGGTGGTCGCCCTGAACCGCGCGGTGGCGCTGGCCGAGGTCGCGGGTCCCAAGGCCGCCCTGCAGGTGGTCGACCGCATCGACCTGCCCGACTACCACCCGCTGCACGCCACCCGCGCGGACCTCCTGCGGCGCCTGGGCCGAAGCGGCGAGGCGGCCGAGGCGTATCGGCGGGCCGCTGAGCTGACGGCCAACAGCGCCGAGCGGCGGTTCCTGGAGGAGCGGGCGAGGTCGCTGCGGCCCTAGCCGCCCGCCTGCGCCGAACCCCACCTCCCTCCCAGTTCAGTGTTGTTTTCGGCGGACCTGTCCGCCGAAAAAAAAAACGAGGGTGTGGGATCGGGCCGTTTGGGGGGGGTGAGGGGAGCGCGGCCGCCAGGCGGGCCAAGACCCCCCCCCCCCGC
>CAZVUW010000019.1:0-40042 GCA_964629825.1 uncultured Actinomycetota bacterium | reverse complement strand
GGTGCCGACCGGCAGCGCTCCGGACGCCAACCTCATCCCGGTGCCCAAGGAGGACGCCGACCTGTCGATGGACGCGGCGGCCTGCATCGGCTGCGGCGCCTGCGTGGCCGCCTGCCCGAACGGGGCCGCGCAGCTGTTCACCTCGGCCAAGATGGCGCACCTCAACCTCCTGCCGCAGGGCCAGCCGGAGCGCTACTCCCGCGCAGAGGCGATGGTCGAGACCATGGAGTCCTTCTTCGGGTCCTGCACCAACATGGGCGAGTGCGAGGCGGCCTGCCCGAAGGAGATCTCCATCGACTTCATCGCGATGATGAACGCCGACTACCGGCGGGCCAAGTTCCGCTCGCGCCGCTAGACGCCATGGACGAGCACCGCACGGCCTCCGGCATCCCCGCGAAGGGGCTGTACCGACCAGAGGACGTCGCGGGCCTCGACTACGACCGCGACCTCGGCGACGCCGGCGCGTTCCCGTACACCCGCGGCGTGTACGGGACCATGTATCGCGGGCGGCACTGGACGATGCGCCAGTACGCCGGCTTCGCCACCGCGGCCGAGTCCAACGCCCGCTACCGCTACCTGCTCGAGCACGGCCAGACGGGGCTGTCGGTCGCCTTCGACCTGCCGACCCAGATGGGCTACGACTCCGACCACCCGATGGCGGCGGGCGAGGTCGGCAAGGTGGGCGTGGCCATCGACTCGCTGGCAGACATGCGCCAGCTGTTCGACGGCATCCCGCTCGATGAGGTGTCGGTGTCGATGACCATCAACGCGCCGGCCGCCATCCTGCTGCTGCTCTACCAGCTCGTCGGCGAGGAGCAGGGCGTCGAGCCCGCCAAGCTGCGCGGCACGATCCAGAACGACGTCCTGAAGGAGTACATCGCCCGCGGGACCTACATCTTCCCGCCCGAGCCCAGCCTGCGGATCATCACCGACACCTTCGCCTACTGCGCCGCCGAGCTGCCGAGCTTCAACACGATCTCGATCTCCGGCTACCACATGGCCGAGGCGGGGGCGACCGCGGTCCAGGAGATCGCCTTCACGCTGGCGAACGCGATCGCCTACGTGCAGGCCGCGGTCGATGCGGGGCTGGACGTCGACCAGTTCGCACCGCGCCTGTCGTTCTTCTTCGTCGCGCGCTCGAGCCTGCTCGAGGAGGTCGCCAAGTTCCGCGCTGCGCGGCGGATGTGGGCGCGGATCATGCGCGAGCGCTTCGGGGCCACCGACCCCCGCTCGCAGATGCTGCGCTTCCACACCCAGACCGCCGGGGTGCAGCTGACCGCCCAGCAGGCCGAGGTCAACCTGGCCCGGGTCACCATCCAGTCGCTGGCCGCCACCCTGGGCGGGACCCAGTCGCTGCACGCCAACGCCTTCGATGAGGCCCTTGCGCTGCCCAGCGAGAAGGCGGCGCGCCTGGCGCTGCGGACCCAGCAGGTCATCGCCCACGAGACCGATGTGCCCCTGACCGCCGACCCCCTAGGCGGGAGCTGGTTCATCGAGTCCCTGACCGACGAGATCGAGCGCCACGCGGAAGAGCACCTGGACCGCATCGAGGAGCTCGGCGGCGCCGTCCGCGCCATCGAGAACGGCTACCAGAAGTCCGAGATCGAGCGCAGCGCCTACGACCTCGCCACCGCCATCGAGCGCGGCGAGCAGATCGTCGTGGGCGTCAACCGGTTCCGCATCGAAGAGGACATCCAGCCCGAGCTCCTGCGCGTGGACGACGCCGTCGCCCAGGGGCAGGTGGAGCGGCTCCGTCAAGTGAAGGCCGAGCGCGACGCCGCGGCGGTCGAGGCGGCTTTGGCCGACGTGACCGCTGCCGCCGAGTCGGGCGACAACCTGCTGCCGGTGATGCGCGAGGCTCTGCGCCGCATGGCCACGGTGGGGGAGGTCTGCGACGCGCTGCGGAAGGTGTTCGGCACCTACCGCCCCGCCGACGCCCTCTAGCGCCGGGATCGGTCTCTCCCGCCGCGCGCCTGCCTCAGGGCTTGCACCCCGACGGTTGGACATTTGGCCCGAGATCTCGGGCCAAGTATCCAACCGTGGGCTTGAGGACCTGGTGGGGGAGTGGCTTTGGGGGTGGCATTGGTGAGGGCCGGCGCGCTCGCCGCTCTTGACACGGGCGCCAGCGGGGCGTTGCTTACGCTCCCCGGGTGCCTGTGCGGGAGGAGAAGGCGATGGCTCGGCCGGCCTCGACCCTGAGGGTGGATCTGCACGCCCTGCCGGCCGACGACACCGAGGAGCTCGAGCGGCTCACCAACGCCCTGCGGGACGAGCTGCTTGAGCTGCCCGTGTCCGCGGTCGACCCCGCACCGGCGCCGCCGCCACCACCGGGCACCCGCGCGGGCGAGTCGGCCGCCGCCGGGGTTCTCCTGGTGGCGCTGCTCGGGGGCTCCGGCGCCCTGCCGATGGTCGTGGAGGGGGTCCGGGCGTGGTTGGCGCGGGCCGGCGGCCGCAGCGTCAAGCTGTCCGCCGACGGCGACGTGCTCGAGCTGAGCGGGATCTCCTCGCAGCAGCAGGAGCGCCTGATCGAGGCCTGGCTGGCGCGCCACGACATGGCTGGAACGCCCGACGGCGCAGAGGCGGCGAACGAGCCGTGAGCGGGTCCCGCGCGGCCCTCCTGGTCGGAGCGGACCGCTATGACGACCCCAAGCTCGCGAGTCTGAGGGCGCCGGCGCACGACTTGGAGGCGCTCGAGGGGGTGCTGGCCGACCCGCAGATCGGTGGGTTCGAGGTGCGTCGCCTGCTGAACCGCGCCCACCACGAGGTGCTGGAGGAGCTGGAGGGCTTCTTCGTCGACCGCCACCCGGACGACCTGCTGCTCCTGTACTTCTCCTGCCACGGCGTGAAGGACGTGTCCGGGCGGCTGCACTTCGCGACCACGACCACCCGCACGGCTCGGCTTGGGTCCACGGGCCTGTCCTCGGCCTGGGTGAACGAGCAGCTCGATCGCAGCCGCTGTCGCCGGGCGGTGCTGCTGCTCGACTGCTGCTACAGCGGCGCCTTCGCGCGCGGCCTTGCGCCGCGGGCGGCCACCGAGGTGCCCGTCGCCGAGCAGCTCGGCGGCCGGGGGCGCGCGGTGATCACGGCCTCCGACGCGATGGAGTACGCCTGGGAGGGTGACGACCTCGCCGTCGACGAGCCGAAGCCGTCGGTGTTCACGAGCGCGCTCGTGAACGGCCTGTCCAGCGGTGACGCCGATCGGGACGGCGACGGGCTGGTCTCGGTCAGCGACCTCTACGACTACCTGTACGACCGCGTGCGGGCCAGCGGAGCGCAGCAGACGCCGACCAAGCACGTCTTCGGCGAGCAGGGCGAGCTGGTCGTCGCCCGCAACCCGCGGCCGCGTCCGGCCGAGCCGGTCCCGCTGCCGCATGGCCTCGAGGTCGCGCTGTATGACCGACGGCCGTTCATCCGGCGTGCGGCGGCCGTGGAGCTCGGGCAGCTGCTCAGCGGCGAAGACCCGGGCCTCGCCGCTGCCGCGGCGGCGGCGCTCGCGGCGCTAGCCGAGGATGAGGACGCCGAGGTGCGTGCCGCCGCGACCGAGGCCCGAGGTGCGTCCGGCGCCGAGGTGGTGGACGCACCGGCCTCGGCGCGCGTCAAGCCGGAGAAGGTGGCGTCCCCGCCCGCCGGGCCGCCTGCGGGGAGAGGCGCTGCGCTCCTGCCGTGGCTCGCCCTGCTCGCCACCGTGGCCGCGGTCTACGGGCTGCTCCAGGTGCGCGGTGCCGCAGAGGGAGAGCTCAGCCAGTTCGCGATCCTGGTGCTGACCGCGGTTCTGTGCGTCGGCGTCGGCACGGCGCTGATCGGACGGACCAGCGGCACGCAGATCGACGGGACCGCGCTGCTCACAGGTCTGGCGGTCGTCCTCGTGGCCGTGCTCTACGCGAGCTCCCGCACGCCGTGGGACCTGCCACCGACCTTGCCGCTGCTGCCGGCGCTGTCGGTCTGCCTCGGAGTTTGCGCATGGTCCTTCAAACGCGGCGTCGTGGCCTGGGAGGGCATCGGCCGTCGCCTGCCGGTCGCAGCGCTGGCGGCGGGGACCTTCGCGGTCACAGCGGTGGTGGACGCGTTGACGGCCGAGCTGCAGGGCCCCCAGGTCGAGACCTACATCCTGGTCGGCATCCTGGCGGGGGCGGTCGCGTGCACGGCACCGCGGCGGTTCGCGGGTGGCGCCCTGATCGCCCTGGCGGGCTGCTGGGCGATGGTGGTCCTGATCGCGACGCGGGTCGGCTGGACGGCCGAGTACCTGCCGTGGCCGGTGCTGCTGTGCGGGCTTCTGCTGCTCGTGCCGGGCGCCCTCCTGCTGCGACGCACCCCCTAGGCCGTCGAGTCCTGGGTGCTCGCGGGCGCGCCAGGCGCCGCCCGGGCGCAGCGACGGCAGGACGACCGCACCCCGTCCGGGAAGATCTGCACATCCAGCCGGAAGCCGCAGGTGGAGCAGAAGCGCGGCGGGTCGTAGACCAGGCGCCGCTCGCAGTCGGGGTGGGGCTGGGTGAGGGGTTCGCCGCAGCCGCCGCAGTGCTCGATCACGGACGAATCCTACGCCTCCACGCTGGGAATGCCGGAGACACAGACGCGGTTGTACCGCCCAAGGCGATACCCCCAAGGGGTAGATGCACACGCTCCTTCAAGAGAGGCACCCCTCATGGCAACCGTCAACATGACCGCCACGGACTTCGAGCAGACCGTGAGCGACAACGACATCGTCCTGATCGACTTCTGGGCGGACTGGTGCGGGCCCTGCCACATGTTCGCTCCGATCTACGAGAGCGTGGCCGAGCGTCACCCCGACATCGTCTTCTCCAAGGTGGACACGGAGGCCGAGCAAGACCTGGCGGCGCGGTTCGGGATCATGTCCATCCCGACCCTGGCGATCTTCCGGGAGGGCGTGCTGCTCTTCTCCCAGGCCGGCGTTCTGCCCGAGACCGCGTTGGAGGATCTGATCTCCCAGGCGCGCGCCCTGGACATGGACGAGGTCCGCCGCACCATCGCCGAGCGGTCCGCCTCCTAGGCCGAACGGCGCGTCCACCCGAGGGTCGCGCAGCAGCACGTGCGAGGATGGGCGCCGCCATGGCGTCCGCCTCGTCGACCTCGGATCCCGCCGGCGCTGGTCGCAGCGCCCGGCTGCGCGTCTCCCGGGTGCTCGGCTGGCTGGCGTCGCTGGCGATCCTCGCGGCCACCGCCGCGCTTCTGCGCAACCGCTTCTCGGCGGTCGGAGAGGCGGGCGGGCTTCCGGGGCTGGCGCCGTCCGCGCTGGCGGCGGGGCTGTTCGTCGTCGCCAACGGGGTGCTGGCGGACACCTGGCGACGCATGATCGCGGTGACCGGACCGGCGCCGTCCCTGCGTACGGCCGCGTGGGTGTGGTCGGTGTCGCAGCTGGCGCGCTACACCGTCGGAGCGGCGCAGGTCGGCGGGCGCGCCGTCATGGCGCGCAGGTACGGGATGACGGCCACCGCCGGCGCGGTCTCAGCCCTGGTGGAGATCGGCTGGCAGACCAGCATCACCGCGGCGCTGGTGCTGCTCACCCTACCGTGGTGGCTCCCCGGTGCGGGCGATCTGACCTGGCTGGCGTGGGCCGGGGTTCTGCCGGTCGCGGTGCTCCTGTGGGGGCTCGTGGCGCCGCGCCGGCTGCTCGGCGCAGTCGCCGCCGTGCTGAGCCTGGGGCCGCTGCGCAGGTTGACGCGCGGGCGGCTGAGCGGGCTCGCCCAGCAGGCGCCGCTCACCCGGCGCGCCGCGGCCGATCTCACGGCGCGCTTCGCCCTCAACAGCGGGCTGCGGCTGATCGCCTTCCTAGCCCTGTACTCCGCGGTCGGGGGGGAGCTCACAGCCGACGGCATCGCGCTCGCCGTGGGCGCCTCGGCCGCGGGTCAGCTCATCGGTCGCATCGCGGTGTTCGCGCCCGGCGGCATCGGTCCGCGCGAGGGCGTGACCGCCCTCATACTCGCGCCGGTGATCGGAGGTGGGGGAGCGCTGGTGCTCGTGGCCGCAACGCGACTGCTCGAGGTCCTCGCCGAGCTGATCTTCTTCGGCATCACCCGGGCTCTGAAGCCGAGCCGACCAGCCATGGCCGAGGCGGGGGAGCGCCCGTGAGCGAACCGGTCCTGCGCGTCGCCGGGCCCGAGGACGACGCGCAGATCCGCGCGCTCCTGCGGCGCAGCTTCCCGGACAACGTGAAGACGCGCCCGGAGTTCACGCGCTGGCAGTACTGGGACAACCCCTTTGGCCCCGCCTGCTCGGTGGTCGCAGAGGTGGACGGCAGGGTGGTGTCGCACTGGGCCGCGATCCCCGTGCCGATGCGCCTCGACGGGCGGGAGCGCCTCGGGGGCAAGGGCGTGGACGGGGCGACCGATGCCGACCAGCGCGGGCGCGGCCTCTTCGCCGGGGTCGGCGCGCGCATGATCGCCGAGGCCGGGGCGCGGGGGTTCGCCGCCGTCCTCTCCCATCCCAACCCCAGCTCGGCGCGTGGGGCGGAGAAGGTCGGTGCCGTGCTGATCTCCCGCGTCGCCGCCTACGTCCGGCCGCTCGACGACGCCTGGTTCGGAGGCCGGCTGCACCTGCCGGGGGCCCTCGGCTCCGCGGTCGCGGCTGCGGTCCGCTCCTCGGCCTTCCGCCTCGGCCGTGGCGACCGCGGTGAGATCGAGCGCCTTCCCCCCGAGGGGCTGGACGACCTGTGGGACCGCGCCGGCGCGCACGTCCGCAACGGCATCATCCGTAACGCGGCCTGGTGGGACTGGCGCTACCGGCAGCGGCCGGAGCGACCGTATGCGTTCGCTGTCACCCGCCGCGGCGGCCGCCTCAGCGGCGCCGCGTGCGTCACGGTCGCGGATCGCTTCGGTGCGCGCTTCGGCCTGGTGCTCGAGTACCTGGCGGTCGACGAGATGGCCGCACGCGGCCTGACCGCTGCCCTGTCCGAGGCCGCCGCAGCCCAGGGCGCTGTCGGCCTCGCCATGGCGGCGCTGCCCGGCTCGCGTGAGGCGCAGCTCTGCGCGGCCGCGGGCTTCCGGCGCCTGCCCCGCCGCCTCGAGCCCCGCCCCCTGCGCATGATGGTCTTCGACCCCGCCGGCCACGCCGCCGAGCTCGCCGCGCGCCCGTGGTCCATGGCCTGGGGGGATCTGGACCACATCTGAGCCCCAAGGGCGGCCCGCCTCGGCGCCGGGCTGCCCCACCGCGTTGACCGACGGCGCGCGGCATGGCACCGTGCGTCACCTTAGTCGGGCGGTCGAGACGGGCAGCGGGAGAAGACCTTCATGATCGGTTGGGCTGGGCTGCGGTCGACCGCGGCTTTGGTGAGCCTCACGCTTGTAGCCGTGATGCTGGCGCCGGTGGGCGCGGCGGCGCAGACGCCGGGGGCGGGGACGAGCGGGCAGCTGCCCGGCGGGACCGCGCTGACGGTGGACTTCGACTCGTCCGGCGCCGACGACGGGGTGCGGATCGACGGCACCGCGGCGCTTGCGCAGGGCGACGCGATCCCGGACACGACGCTCCTGTACGTGCTGGACGTCTCGACCAGCTCGATCGAGCTGCCGGGCTGCGCCGGGGATCAGAACGGCGACGGCATGTCGAACACGGTCCTCGACTGCCAGGCGGCGGCGGCGATCGCGCTGAACCAGGCGGCCGTCGAGAGCGGCGTGGTGTCCGAGGTCGGCGTGGTCGTATTCGCGCTAAACGCCGCCATCGCGGACGTCGGGCCGCAGAGCGGCGTGCAGGTGCTGACCGCCCCGGGCGCGGACGTGGGCGGTCAGCCGGGGTCCGACGTGGAGGAGGTGCTGCGCTCGCTGCGCTCGGGCTTCGGGAACGAGGGCGTCGACGTCTTCACCCGCTACCGGGTCGGCTCGGCCACCAACTTCCAGGCCGCGATCCAGAGCGCCTGCAACGCGCTGGCCGCCTCGACCACCGGCAACAACGTGGTGGCGTTCCTGTCCGACGGCGAGAACAACCGCGGCGTGCACCCGAACAACGTCCTGCCGTGCGCGCGGCCGGCGACCTTCCACACCTTCGCGGTCGGCTCCCAGGCCGGCTGCACCAAGGGCTCGGCCTCGTTCGGCACCCTCCAGGACATCGCCGACCGCACCGGCGGCACCTGCACCGAGGTGGTCGACGACGTCGAGAACCTGCCGGACGTGCTGCCCGGGGTGGTCAGAAGCGAGGTCACCCGCCTCGAGCTGACCGTCAACGGCGGCGACCCGGTGGACATCACCGCCTCGGCCGACCCGTCGCTGCCGGCGAACGGACCGGTCACCGTCTCCTACTCCCACCTCCTGTCGGACCTCGGCCCCGGTGAGCACGAGGTCTGCGTGACCGCGTTCGGCCGCGACGTCGGCGGCGAGGGCTCTGTCACCCACTGCGAGACCGTGCGGTCCAACCGCCCGCCGGTCGCCGACGCCGGGCCGGACGTCACGGTCGAGGAGGGCGGGGTCGTCAGCCTCGACGGGACCGGCTCGTCCGACCCGGACGGCGACCCGCTCACCTACGAGTGGACCGTCGTCTCGCAGCAGGGCGGGCCGGTCGCGCTCAGCGCGGCCGGGTCGGCGACGCCGAGCTTCCTCGCGCCTGATGACGGCCGCTACACCTTCGAGCTGACGGTCCGCGACGGGCAGGAGAGCTCCACGGACACCGTCACGATCACGATCGGCAACGCCGCTCCGGACGTCAGCGCCGAGGTCAACGCCGGCTATGCGGGGGGCGTCACGCTCGCCACCGCGCGCTTCACGGATGCCGGATGGCTGGACGTGCACAGCGCGACGGTCGACTTCGGTGACGGCTCCGAGCCGGTCCTGGCCCCGGTGACCGCGGGCGCGGGCTGGGGGACCCTCTTCGCCTCGCACGTCTACGACCGGCCCGGCACCTTCGAGGTGACGGTCACCGTCACGGATTCCGACGGCGGCATCGGCACGGACACGGTCACGACCGTCGAGGTGTCCGAGCCGATCGCGCTGTGGGCCAACAGCGCCACGGCCACCCGCACCCTGCAGTGGACGGGCGGCGGCGGACGAGTGACCGGCCGCATCCACAGCAACAACGAGCTGTGGGTCCGCGGGGCCACGAAGACCGTGGTCGGCCCGACCACCTACGCCGGCGCGCTCGACGTGAAGGGCAACCAGGACTTCACGCCCGCGCCCGAGCAGAGCGCCGCGCAGGAGCCCCCGATCGCCTTCGACATCGCCGACTACCGGCCGGGCGGTCGCGCCGCGGTCGAGGCCGGCAGCGCCTACTTCGATCACTCCGCCGAGTGCGGCTCCAACGGCACCTGGCAGGTGGCCAACGCGACGCTCCAGCCCGGCCTCCACTACGCCGCCTGCGACGCCAAGCTGAACGGCAGCCAGATCGGCGGCGCCGCCACCGTCGTGGCCGAGGGCGACATCCAGATCTCGGGCTCGCGCCCCGCGTTCGAGGCCTTCGTCGACGGCCTCCTCTTCCTGGCCGGCGGCGATCGCATCAAGGTCGCCGCGGCCTCGTCGAAGTACCTCGGCTTCGTCACCGCCCCCAACGGAGCGGTCGAGGTCTCCGGCAACGACAACCGCTTCTACTGCGGCATCCTCGCCGACACGATCACGATCACCGGGGCGCGCTTCGTGGCCGACGCGGGCGACTGCACGCGTCCCGAGCGCACCGTCGCCGCCTCGCTGCTCGTGCCAGACCTCGCGCTCGAGCTCACGGGCGGAGCCGAGACGGCGATCCCCGGCGATGAGCTCGACTACGCCGTCGAGGTGAGCAACACCGGCGGGCGGCTCGTCCTGCCCGGCGTGATCGGCGCCGAGAACGTCGACGAGGTCCCGGCGACGCTCGCCCACTGGTCCTACCAGGTCGAGTACCTCGACGCGGTCGAGGATCGCTGGGTGCCCCTCGCCGGCGCTGCCGGCGGGATGGACGGCTACACGCCCGCCCAGCCCCCGGCGACGTCCGAGGGCGTGAGCCTCACCGTCACCCCGAACCCGGCCGCGGGGGTGGGCTATCCGGAGACCGGGGTCCGGCTCGCCGGCACAACCCTGGAGCCGCGCGCGCTGGCGTCCTGGGGCTACCAGGCGGTGGTCGACCTCGACCCCGAGCAGATGGAGCTCCTGCTCGACCCCGACCGCCTGGCCGCCATCCGCCACGCCGTCGCGTTCGAGTTCACGCCGTCCGCCGTGCAGGTCCGGCGCCTGTACCGCTTCGGCCACGACATCGCCGCCGAGCTGAGGGACCAGGGCGGCGATGCCAGCGACGCCGAGATCATGGTCGTGCGCCCGGACGGGGCTGCGCTGCGGCTGACCTCCGACGAGGAGCCCAGCCTCGCCCGCATCGCCCCGGGCGCGACCGCCAGCACCGCCTTCGACGTCAGCGTGACGCCGCCCGCGCCGCGCGGAGCCAACGAGCCGAGCGCCGGCTACCGTGCCCGCCTGGCCGCCGCCGACGGCGCCGAGCTGCGCACCTTCGCGTTCGCACGCGCCAGCGGCGGAGTGGGACCGCTCGTGGCGCCGCAGCGCGAGGCATCCGTGACGCAGCAGCTGCCCGTTCTCGACCTGACCTCCCAGGCCCCGGATGAGGCCAGCGCCGGGGGGACGCTGGACTACGAGCTGAGCCTGCGCAACCGCGGCAGCGTCGACGCCATGGGCATCGGGGTCACCCACCGCGTGTCCGGAGCGGACGCCGCCGTGTCAGGCCTGCCGGCCAGCCTCGCCCCCGCCGAGGTCGCCACGGGCTCCGCGGCCCACCCGCTGCCGATCGACCACCCCGGTGGCACCGTCCCGGCGCAGTCCGCGGCCGTGTGGGAGGACGCCAACGGCAACAGCTACGGACCGATCTCCGCCGAAGCCGCCACGGCGGTCGCCACCGCCGGACAGCTGCTCGCCACCCAGACGGTGGCGCTCACAGTCGACGCGGATGGCTCCGGCCTGCCCAGCCCCGGCGACACGCTGCGCTACGAGGCGACCCTGACGAACCGCGGAGGAACGGCCGTGCCCGGCGTCGCCTTCGCGGCGACCCCCGGCGGGAACCTGGCGCTCCGCAGCGGGTCCGTGACGACCAGCGCCGGGACCGTCACCAGCGGCAACGGCTCCCAGGACAGCGCCGTGGCCGTCAGCGTCGGCACCGTCGCGGGCGGGACCTCGGTGGTCATCCGCTACGACGTCGTCGTCGCCGACCCCTTCCCGGAGGGCACTCCGAGCGTCGCCACCCAGGGCACGGTGACGGCCGACGGCCTGCCCGCGCTGCTCACGGACGACCCCACCCAGCCGGGCAGCGCCGATCCGACCCGCACCTGGATCGTCGTGCCGGTGGCGCGCCTCAGCGCCACCATGACGAGCACCCTCGCCGTGGACCGCAACGGCGACGGGCTGGCCGGGCCCGGTGACACCCTCGCCTACGAGGTGTTCCTGTTCGCCGAGGGCAGCGCACCGGTCGAGGACGCCGTCCTCGAGGTCCGCCTGGACCCGAACACCAGCCTCGTACCCGGCTCGGTGACGACCACCCAGGGCGACGTCGCACCGCCGGGCGGCGAGCCCGACGCGGTCGTGAACCTGGGCGACGTCCAGGGCCTCAGCACCGCCACGGTGAAGCTGCGCGCCCAGGTGGCCGACCCGCTGCCCGCCGGCGTGGACCGGCTCACCGCCCAGGGCGTGGTCCTCAGCGCCAACCTCGACCCCGTACCGACCACCGACCCGCGCGTCGCCGGCGGATCGCAGCCCACCACCACGCCGGTCACCGGCCCGCCCACCCCGCCCGTGCCGGGACCCGAGTTCGGCGGTGTGTCCATCGAGGACGGCGCGGTCGTCACCGAGCCGGTCGAGGTCCGCGCCTCGATCGTTCCGCCGGAGGGCGAGGAGCTGGTCGGCTGGCGCGTGACCCACCGCCGGGTCGGCACCGACACCGTGGTCGAGCTCGCCGGCGGCGACTGGCCGCCGCCGGCCGCTCAAGGCTTCGCCGCGGCGCAGGCCGAGGACGACGAGGGCGTGCTGCTCGCCGTCTTCGACCCGACCGTGCTGCCCAACGGCACCTACGTCGTCGGCGTCGAGGCCACCGCCAGCGGCGGAGGCACCACGACCAGCGAGACCGGGCTGGTGGTCGACGGGCAGCTCAAGCCGGGCCGCTACGTCGTCACCTTCAACGACCTGGATGTCCACCTCGGCGGCGCGCCGATCTCGATCCAGCGGACCTACGACAGCTTCGACGCCGCCGGCGGCGACTTCGGCCCGGGCTGGACGCTGGAGCTGTCAAGCGTTCGCGCCTCGACCGCCAAGCCGCTCGGCCAGGGTGGCTGGCGCCAGAGGGTGCACTCGTGCGCGCTGGTGTTCTGCCTGGTCGACTACGAGACCGACGTCCCGCACGTCGTCACCGTCACCTGGCCCGACGGCCGCCAGGAGCTGTTCGACCTCACGCCGAGCACGGGCAGCAACATCTTCTCGTTCCTCACCACCGCCGCCTACACCGGGCGGACCGGCGCCACCTCGAAGCTGGAGCCCGTCGCGGGCGAGAGCTCGCTGTTCTTCGCCGGCGACGGCAACCTCTACTCCGGCCTCGGCCGCGACGGCATCTACGACCCGCGCCGCTTCCGGCTGGTGGCGCGTGACGGCACCGCCTACCTGCTGGACCGCGACCAGGGCCTGCTGTCGGTGACCGACCCGCAGGGCGAGACCGTCACGGTCGGCCGCAACGGCATCGTGTCCTCGCGTGGACCGTCGGTGAGCTTCACCCGGGACGCTGCCGACCGGATCACCGCGATCGCCGGGCCGGACGGCTCGGTCACCAGGTACTCCTACGACGGCGGCCGCCTGTCGAAGGTGGTCGACCCGGGCGAGGTCGAGACGACCTTCACCTACGACTCGAGCGGGATCCTGGAGGGCATCACCGACGGCCTCGGCCGGCCCTTCCGGACTCTGGAGTACTCCGAGGACGGGCGGCTGATCGCCGTCACCGACGCCACCGGCGCGCGCACCACCGTGGAGCGCGATCTCGGCGCCCGGACCGAGCTCGTCACCGACCCCGAGGGTCGCCTGACCACCGTCATCACCTCCGACGACCGCGGCAACGTCTTGGCCATCGACGAGGTCGCCGACGGCGAGGTGCTGACCACCACTTTCGCCTACGACGAGCTCGACAACCGGATCCTGCGCCGCGACCCCGACGGCGCCGAGTGGCGCGCCACCTACGACGGGCGTGACCTCGTCCGCCTGGTCGACCCGGAGGGCGCGGCCACCGAGATCACCTATGACGACGCGGGCCGGCCGACCCACTGGCGCGACCCCGACGGCCACGTGACCCGCTACTCGTGGAACGAGGACAGCACGCTCGCGTCCGTCACCGACGCGCTCGGCAACACCGAGACCTACAGCTACACCAACGGCAACCGCACCGGTCGCGTCGACCGCGAGGGCAAGCTCTGGACCTACGCCTACGACTCCGCGGGCCGGCAGATCCGCGCAACGGACCCGCTCGGCCACAGCTCGACGTGGACCTATGACGCGGCCGGGCGCGTTGTCGCCGAGACCGACCCGCTTGGCGCCGAGACCACCTTCACCTACGACCCCGCGGGTCGGCTGCTCGAGAGCACCGATCCCACCGGCGCGGTCACGCGCTGGGGCTACGACGCCGCCGGTCAGCTGGTCTCCCGCACCGACCCCGAGGGGCACACGACCACGTGGGACTACGACTCGGCCGGCCGGGTCGTGGCCGAGACCGACCCGACCGACGCCGAGACCACGTGGTCCTACGACCGCAACGGCCGGGTGCTGACCGTCACCGACCCGACCGGCGCGGTGACCTCCTACACCTACGACGCGCGCGGGCGCCTGGTCTCCAGCACCGACCCGCTCGACCGTGAGGTCGCCTACACCTACGACAGCGCCAGCCGCCTGGTCGCGGAGACCAACCCGGCCGGCGGGATCACCCGCTACGCCTACGACGCGGCTGGTCGACTGGTCGCCGAGACCGATCCGACTGGGCGCACCACCGGCTACGCCTACAGCCCCCGCGGCGACCTGCTGTCGATCACGGACCCCGCCGGGGCGGTGACCCGCTTCACCTACGACGCCGTCGGACGGCCGCTGGACACGATCTGGCCGGACGGCGAGCGCGTCAGCAACCGATTCGATCGCGAGGGGCGCCTCGTCTCGGTCACCGACGAGGCCGGGGCCACCACGACGTTCGCCTACGACCCGGCCGGGCGGCGCAGCGCGGCCACCGACCCGCTCGGGCGCACCAGCACCTACGACCACGACGCGGCCGGCCGGCTGGTGGCCGAGACCGATCCGCTCGGCAACACCACCACCTACGACTACGACCGGCTCGGGCGGCTTACGAAGGTCACCAGCCCCGAGGGCGTCGAGACCAGCTACGAGTACGACCGCCGTGGGCTGCGCACCGCCGTCACCGACGGCGAGGGCAACACCAGCCGCGTCGAGCATGACGCCGCCGGGCGCCCGGTGGTCGAGACCGACGCCCTCGGTCGCAAGACCACTAACACCTATGACCCGGCCGGGCGCCTGACCGAGATCAAGGACGCGCTCGGCGGCACCGTCACCTTCGGCTACGACGCCGCGGGCCAGCGCACCTCGCTCACCGACGCCAGGGGGGCTACCTGGACCGCCGAGCACGGACCCCTGGGCGCGCCGGTCGCCGAGATCGACCCGCTGGGACGCCGGTCCACCTGGAGCTACGACCTGGCCGGGCGGCTGGTGTCGACGACAGACCCACGCGGCGTGACCGTGACCCAGGTGTACGACGCGGCCGGGCGGCTCGTCCGCCGTGAGCACCCCGACGGCCAGGTGACCTACGCCTACGACGCCCGCGGCCGTCGCACGGAGATGACCGACGAGACCGGCACGACCCGCTGGTCCTACGACGAGGTCGGCCGGATCACCCGCGTCACCGCGCCTCAGGGCGCGGTCGGCTACACCTACGACGCCGCCGGCCAGCGGCGCTCCATGACCCAGCCCGAGGGCGAGGTCCGCTACTCCTACGACGCCGCCGGGCGTCTGGTCGAGCTCACCGGCCTGGACGGCGAGAGCTTCACCCTGTCCTACGACGACGACGGCCGGCTCGTCGGCGTCGCACGTCCCAACGGCATCGCCACCACCCGCAGCTACGACGGCGCCGGCCGGCTCGTCGGCGTCGCCCACGCCGGCGGGGCGGTGAGCGAGTCGTTCAGCTACACGCTCGACCGCGTCGGCAACCGCGTGGCCGTGGCGTCCCCCGCCGGGGTCGAGTCCTACCAGCTCGACCCGCTGAACCGGCTGGTCGGCGTGACCTTCCCCGACGGCGGGCAGCTGTCCTACGCCTACGACGCCGCCGGCAACCGGACCGCGGAGACCCGCAACGGGGTCACCACGACCTACCAGTACGACGCGGCGGGCCAGCTCGTCAGCGCCGGCTCGGAGACCTTCGCCTACGACGCGGCCGGCAACCGGATCGCCGCCGGCGACGACACCTTCGAGTGGGACTGGGCCGGACGGCTGGTCGGCGCCGAGGTCGACGGGGTCGAGGCCGCCTACACCTACGACGGCGACGGGGTCCGCGTGGGCTCCAGCGTCGGCGGTGACGACCGGGACCTGCTGTACGACCGCGCCGGCGGGCTTCACCGCCTGATCTCCGACGGGGAGGTCGGCTACCTCCACGGCGCTGACGGCCCGCTGGCGGCCTACGACGGCGGCGTCAGCCACCTGCTCGGCGACGCCCTCGGGTCCGTCCGGGCCAGCACCGACGCCACGGGTGCGCTGACCGGCCGCGCCGCCTACGAGCCCTTCGGGGCCGTCCGCAGCGCGACCGGCGACGTCGGCTCGTTCGGCTTCACCGGCGAGTCGGCGGACGCGACCGGTCTGATCCACCTGCGCGCCCGTGACCTGGATCCGGCGACTGGGACGTTCCTGTCCGTCGACCCGGTCCGCCCGGGTGCCCCCGGCGTCGTCGGCTACAACACCTACAGCTACGTCGCGAACAACCCGACCACCTGGACCGACCCGAGCGGCGCGTTCGTTGCGACCGAGCACGCCCTGCTCGTGCGGAACGTGAGCCTTCGCGCCGCGCCCGCCGCGGCGATCAGCGGCGTCGCGCTGCGACGGCTGCTCCTGGCGGTCGCCGCTCTGATCGCCGCCCTGCTGCTGGCGCCGTCGCCTCCGGCCCCGCCCGCGCCGGCGCCGCCACGTCCGGATCCCGACACCGATCCTCAGCCCAAGCCCGGTCCTGGTCCGGGTCCCGGCCCCGGTCCCGGCCCGGGTCCGCGACCGCCCGGTCCCGGACCCGGCCCCGGCCCCGGCCCGCGTCCGGTGCCGCCGCCGGTTCCGGACCCCGGGCCCAACCCGGATCCGCAGCCGGAGCCCACGCCGGATCCCGAACCGCAGCCGCCCGAGGAGGAAGAGGAGCCCTGCAAGGCGCCTCCGGGAACGCTCGGCACCTACTCGCAGCTGGTCGCGGCCAACCGCGGCAGCGGCGGCAAGTGCCAGGCCCACCACATCATCCAGGACGCCGCGGTTCGGGACGTGCCGGGCTACAGCCGCTCCGGCGCCCCAGCGATCGTGCTGGAGCGCTCGCAGCACCAGCTGGCCACGGCTGCGCAGAACGCCGCGCCTTACGGCGGCACCTACGGCGCCGAGCGGCAGGTGGCAGTGCTCGCGCTGAGTGCGGCCGGGATGGGCGCCGGTGGAGCCCTCGGCAACGCCGACGGCTACTTCATGGGAAACCTCGGACTCACGCTGAGCTCGCCGCTGAGGGTGCCGGGCAGCCGCTGGGGTTATGGCCGTTGACGCCGAGACGCGCACGCTGGTGCTCACGGCGGCCGGCACCGTCGTCGGCCTGCTCGTGGCCGGCTCCTATGAGGCGCTTGCCAACCTGACCGGGGGCGGCCCCCTGCCGACGCACGAGCTGCGGCGGCAGGTGGCCGCCCTTGGGCGCCCCCTGGTGCAGGTTCCGCCCGAGGTGTGGGCGGCGGTGGAGGTCGTGCCGGCGACGGGAGCGGACCCGCCCGCCTATGACGTGGCCGCTCCGCTGTGGACCGCCGCGGGGCCGGCCGGGCAGGTTCTGCGCATCCGCGCGGTCGCCAACCCCTGGGGCCTGTTCGACCCGCAGATCCTCGGGTTGGAGGAGGCTGCGGGACCGCCGGCGGTGGGCGTCGCGCCGATCCGCCCGCCGGACCAGCCGCGCCCCTCGGACGCGCCGGTGCCCGAGCGCTGGCGTCCGGAGCTGGCAGAGGTCGTGCGCCGCCTGGCGGCCGGGGACTACGAGGGCCTGGTTCGCGACGGCCTCGCCGACCCGCCGGCGGGAGCGGAGGATGGCGGGCTCGGCTACTGGATCGAGCGTCACCCGGCGCGGCTGGTCGAGCTGCCCGACGAGGCCTGGGCGTACTCCGAGCACTTCCCGATCGGGCCGGGGGAGTGGGGCGTGGTGGTCGACCTCTGGACCGCCGAGGAGGGCCGCAGCGACCTCAGCCTCGAGGCGACGGTGCGCGATGACGGCGAGCGCATCCAGGTGCGGGTGACCGGCGTCCGCGTGCTGTGATCCGGCGGCGGCCCGGCCCTAGCCCTCGGGTAGGCGGATGCGGCCGTCGGGGAGCAGCTCGAAGGTCGGGTTGTGCGCGACCTCCCAGAGGTGGCCGTCGGGATCGGCGAAGTAGCCCGAGTAGCCGCCCCACTCCATCCGCTTGCCGGCCGCGGTGATGGTTCCGCCGGCCGCGGCGGCGGCTCCGAGGACGGTGTCCACCGCCTCGGCCGAGTCCACGTTCATGGCGAGCGCCAGGGGGTGTGCGCCCGACGCGGCGAACGTGACCCCCGCCTCGGCCTCGAAGTCCGACCGGCTGTAGAGCGACAGCACGACGGCGCCGCCCTCCAGAAAGGCGACCGTGCCCTCGACCGAGGCGTTCGAGCGCCGCCAGCCGAGCGCCTGGTAGAAGCGCGTGGAGCGCTCCACGTCCGCTACGCCGATGGTGATCAGGCTGACGTGTGGCATGTCGTGCTCCCGGGGTGCGGCGGGGGGCGGGCCGGCCCAGCCGGCCCAGCCGCCTGGGTCGACCCTAGAGCAGGCCGGTCAGCGCCTTCACCGGCACCTCGAGCTCGGACAGCATCCGCAGGTCGTCGGAGGCGGAGCGGCCGAGCGTCGTCAGGTAGTTGCCGACGATCAGGCCGTTGGCGCCGCCGAGGATCCCCGCTGCCTGCAGGTCGCCCAGGACGATCTCGCGTCCGCCGGCGTAGCGCAGCATCGCGAACGGGATGATCAGCCGGAACAGCGCGACGGCGTGCAGCGCCATGCGCGGCTCGAGGATCGAGGCCCGCTGCAGCGGCGTCCCCGGCCGGGGGTTGAGGAAGTTGACCGGAACCTCGGTCGGCTCCAGCTCGCGCAGCGCAAGCGCGAGCTCGGCGCGCTGGCGTGGGCTCTCGCCCATGCCGAGGATCCCGCCCGAGCACACCTCCATGCCGGTCTCGCGCACGTACTGACAGGTGTCCCAGCGCTCCTGCCAGGTGTGCGTCGTGCAGATCTTCGGGAAGAAGCTCTCGGCCGCCTCGAGGTTGTGGTTGTAGCGGACCACCCCCGCGTCGGCGATGGTCTGGGCCTGCTCGCGGGTCAGCAGGCCGGCGGACACGGCGACCTCGAGGTCGGTCTCGGTCTGCACGGCCTCGGCGGCCTCGAGGATGTGGGCCATGGCGCGCTCGTCCGGCCCCTTGATCGCGAGCACCAGGCAGAACTCGGTCGCACCGTTGGCCTGGGCGTCGCGGGCGGCGCGCACCACGTCGTCGCGGGACAGGTACGGCATCGGCTTGACCGGCGTGTTGAAGGCGCTGGACTGCGAGCAGAAGGCGCAGTCCTCGGGGCAGCCGCCGGTCTTGGTCGACAGGATCGACTCGAGGGACACCTCATCGCCGCACCACGCCAGCCGGACGCGGTGGGCCAGGTCCAGCATGCGCGGCAGCGGGTCGTCGGCGCCGCCGGGCTCGGCGACGGTGTCCGCGAGATCTGCCAGCGCGTAGGCCTGCTCGGGGCTGATCAGCTCGCGGCGGTCGAGGACGGTGCGCTCGACCTCGTCGAGGAGGCGGTCTGCGGCGGTCCGTGCAGGGGCGGTGTCGGTCACGGTCGGCTCTCCCGTCGTCGTCCGGTGGATCTTACGGGTGCGGTCACAGCGGCGCTCATCCGGTCAGCGCGGGGTGGTCGAGGTCCGGCAGGTCGCCGTCGAGGTCGAGGTCGGGCACGACGGCCAGGATGGGGGCCATCTCCGCCAGCCCCTCCAGGTTCGTGCGCTCGGCCACGCCCGGGTCGGCGGGATAGCGGTTGACGACGATGCCGAGCACCTCCAGCCCGCGCGCCCAGGCGGCCTCGCAGGTGAGGCGCGTGTGGTTCAGGGTCCCCAGCCCGGGGCGGGACACCACGATCAGGGGCAGCGCGAGGTCTACCGCCAGATCGGCCAGCGTCGTGCCGTCCGTCCCCAGCTCGACCAGCAGGCCGCCGGCGCCCTCTCCGACCACGTCGTCCAAGCCGGCGAAGGGGGCGAGCAGATCGCCCCGGGTTATGGGCCGCCCGGCGCGGGCGGCCGCGACCGCCGGCGCCAGGGGCTCGTCGAGGCCCGGGCCCTGGCGCGTGGGGCAGCCGGCGATCCGCGCGACCACGTCGGTGTCGGCCGGATCCTCGGCCAGTCCGGTCTGGGCGGGCTTGACGTAGGTCGTGCCCGGACGCGCCCGTGCGATGAGCGCGGCGACGACGGTCTTGCCCACGCCGGTGTCGGTCCCGGTCACCAGCAGTCCGCGCATGCCGTCAGGTCCCCGAGGCGGCGGCAGCCGCGGCGCGGGCGTCCATCAGAGCGGCGATGGCGCCGTCCACGTCCTCGGGTGAGTGGTCGGCGGTCGTTGTGAACCGCAGGCGCGACGTCCCCGGTGGCACCGACGGCGGCCTGATGGCGGGGACGAGGTAGCCGGCGCGGCGCAGGGCGGCGGCGAGCTCGAGCGCCGGCTCGGGCTCGCCGATCACGGCCGGCACGACGCAGGCAGCCGGGGGCGGGACGTCCAGCCCCTCGGCCAGCCGGACGGCGAGGGCCAGGGCGAGCTCGCGCCGCTCCGGCTCGGCCTGGGCGATCCGCAGGCCCGCCAGCGCCGCACCGGCGGCGGGCGGCGCGAGAGCCGTGTCGAAGATGTAGCCGCGCGCCCGGTTGCGCAGCCACTCGCACAGGTCCCGGCTGCCGGCGACGTAGCCGCCCGCCGCGCCGAAGGCCTTGGACAGCGTCCCGAGCTGGATGTCGATGCGGTCGGCGCAGCCCTGGGCGGCGGCGGTGCCGCGGCCGTCGGGCCCCAGGACGCCGCACCCATGGGCGTCGTCGACCATCACCATCGCGTGGTGGCGCCGCGCCAGGTCGCACAGCCCCGGCAGGTCCGCGACATCCCCGTCCATCGAGAAGACCCCGTCGACCACGATCAGCCGCCGGCGCGCCGCCGCGGTCCGCT
This sequence comes from uncultured Actinomycetota bacterium, assembly GCA_964629825.1. GTDB lineage: Bacteria > Actinomycetota > Nitriliruptoria > Euzebyales > Egibacteraceae > CAZVUW01. The sequence goes on along the minus strand of CAZVUW010000019.1, from coordinate 19,658 downwards.
CCAGCGCCTCGGCCAGGGCGGTCAGGTCGCCGTGCGGGAACGTGACCACCTCGGCCCGTGACAGCCGACAGCCGTCGATGATCGAGGCGTGGTTGAGCTCGTCGGACAGCACGGCGTCGCCCCTGCCGACCAGCGCCGAGATCGTCCCGGTGTTCGCCAGGTAGCCCGAGGAGAAGACGACCGCGTCCTCGGTCCCCTTCCAGTCTGCGATGGCCTCCTCCAGCTCGCGATGCAGGCCAGTGCCGCCGGTGATCAGCCGCGATGCACCGGCGCCCGTGCCCCAGCGCCGCGCTGCCGCGGCCGCCGCCTCGGCCAGACGCGGATCGCCGGCGAGCCCCAGGTAGTCGTTGCTGGCCAGGTTGATGAGCTCGTCATAGGTGCGGCCGGCCGGGGTCCCGCGGTGCATCGGGAACCGGCGCAGGTCCTGCGCCTCGAGCTCGGCCAGCGCGCCGGGCAGCCACCCCAGCGCCCCCCGGTCGCTCACGAGCGTGCCTCGGTGACCTCGGTGATCGCCTGGACCAGGGTGCGGACCAGGAAGGACAGCTCGTCGGCGCCCATCGCGAGCGCCGGCATGATGACGATCACGTCGCCCAGGGGGCGGATCACCAGGCCGAGGTCGCGCGCGCGGCGGCACACCGCGGCGCCGACGCGCTCCTCGGGCGGGAAGGGCGCCCGGGTCGCGCGGTCGGCGACCAGCTCGACGCCGCACATCAGGCCGCGGCGGCGGACGTCGCCGACGTGCGGCAGATCGCGCAGCGCGTCGAGCTCGCGCTCGAGCCGCTCGCCGAGCGCCTGCGCCTTCGCCACCGTGCCCTCGGAGGCGAACAGGTCGAGGTTGGCGAGCGCCACCGCCGCCGTCAGCGGGTTGCCCGAGTACGAGTGGCCGTGGAAGAACGCCCGGCCGTCCTCGAGGAAGCTCTCGAACACCTCCTCGGTGGTCAGCGTCGCCGACATCGGCAGGTAGCCCCCCGTCAGCCCCTTGCCGATGGACATGAGGTCCGGCTCGATGCCCTCCTGCTCGCACGCGAACATCGTCCCGGTGCGACCGAACCCGGTCGCGACCTCGTCGACGATCAGCAGAGCGCCGTGCGCCCGGGTGATCTCCGCCACGCGCGTCAGATGCCCGTCGGGGGCGGTGATGATCCCGTCCGCGCCCTGCACCAGGGGCTCGACGATCACGGCGCCCACCCGGTCGCCCTCGCGGGCTAGCACGTCGGCGAGCGTGTCGGCGCAGGCGAGGTCGCATCCGGGGTAGCTGAGCCCCAGCGGGCAGCGGTAGCAGTACGGCTGGGCAAAGCCGCCGGTCGGGAACAGCAGCGGCCGGTAGAGGTCGTGGAACGAGGCCATCCGCCCCACCGACACCGAGCCGATCGTGTCGCCGTGGTAGGCGCCGTCCATCGAGACGAACAGGTTGCGCTGCGGCTCGCCCCGGTAGACCCAGTGGGCGTAGGACATCTTGAGCGCGACCTCGACGGCGCTCGCGCCCGACTCGGAGAAGAACACCCGGTTGAGCCGCCCCGGGGCGAGCTCCACCAGCCGGGCGGCGAGCTGCGCGGCGGGTGGGTTGGTGAGCCCCAGGAAGGTCGTGTGCGCGACCTTGCCGACCTGCTCGATCAGCGCTTGGTCCAGCTCGGGTCGGCGATGCCCGTGCACGTTGACCCACAGCGAGGCGTTGCCGTCCAGGTAGCGCCGCCCGTCGCTGTCGATCAGCCAGGAGCCCTCGGCCTCGGCGATGACCAGGGGGTCGTCGTCGAGCCACGACGACATCACCGTGAACGGGTGCCAGACGTGCGCGGCATCCCAGGCGCGCACCTGCTCGGTGGTTGGTGCCGGGGCGGAACCGGAGCTGGCGGACAGGGTGGAAGAGCGCTCTACGACCATGGCGCCAGGCTGCGGGAGCCCCGCACCCGCGGTCAAGTCCGTAGGCTAAGGACCATGTCCCCCCTGCGTGTTGTGATCATCGGTGGCGGTCCCGGCGGCTATGAGGCGGCGCTGGTCGCCGCCCAGCACGGCGCCGACGTCACGGTCGTGTCCGAAGAGGGCCTCGGCGGCAACAGCGTCCTGTGGGATTGCGTGCCCTCGAAGGCCCTGATCGTCTCGGCCGAGGCCGTCGGCTGGGTCGAGGCGGCCTACCGGCTCGGCGTCCGCTCACGTGGCGGCGAGGACCCCGACGACAGCACCACCGTTGACATGCGCCGGGTGATGGAGCGAGTCCGCGGCCTGGGCCAGGACCAGAGCGCCGACATCGCCAAGAAGGTCGCCGACTCGGGCGTGCGGATCATCGAGGCGCACGGGCGCCTGGCGGGCCCGACCGCGGTCGAGGTGGAGTCGCCCGACGGCAGCGCCACCGCCCTGCCCGCCGACGTCGTGCTGATCGCCACGGGCAGCTCGCCGCGGGTTCTGCCGTTCGCCGTCCCGGACGGGGAGCGCGTCTTCACCTCGCGCGAGCTGTTCGCGTTGGAGGAGGTCCCGGAGCGCCTGATCGTGGTCGGCTCGGGTGCGACCGGCGCCGAGTACGCGCACGCCTTCGCCCGCTTCGGCTCCGAGGTCCACCTGGTCTCCAGCCGCGACCAGATCCTGCCAAGCGAGGACCCCGACGCCGCCGCCGTGATCGAGGAGGTCTTCGAGCGCCGCGGCATGATCATCCACCGCCGCCAGCGCGCCATGGACATGGAGCGCGCCGCCGACGGCGTGCGCGTGCTCACCCGCGGCAGCGACGGCGCGGAGGAGTGGGTCGAGGGCACCCACGCCCTGTTCTGCGTCGGGCAGGTGCCGTCCTCGCGCCGGCTGGGGCTGGAGGCCGTCGGCGTCAACATCGACGAGCGCGGTGCGATCCCCGTCGACGGCGTCAGCCGCACCAACGTGCACACGATCTACGCCGCTGGCGACGTGACGGGCCGGATCATGCTGGCCAGCACGGCGGCGATGCAGGGCCGCAACGCCATGTGGCACGCGATGGGCCAGGCGGTCGCGCCCCTGCGCTGGGACGCGGTGGCGTCCTGCATCTTCACCGACCCCGAGGTCGCCGCCGTCGGCATGAGCGCCGACGAGGCCGCGAAGGCCCAGATCCCGGTTCGCACCGTCAAGCTGGCCTTCGGCGGCAACCCCCGCGCCAAGATGGCCGAGTGGACCGACGGCTTCGTCAAGCTCCACGCCATGGAGGGCTCGGGCACGATCCTCGGCGGGTCTGTGGTGGCCGCCCGCGCCAGCGACCTGATCCACCCGATCTCCATCGCCGTGCACAACCGGCTCACGGTCAGCCAGCTGGCGCAGGCGTTCACTATCTACCCGTCGATGTCGGGCAGCCTCCAGGAGACCGCCCGGCTGCTGATGGGCCTGGTCACCGCCGAGCCCGGCCTCTAGCCGCCGGACGATCGATGTTGTTCTTGGCGCACATGTGCGCCAAGAACAACATTTAGCCTGGCTTGGGCGGCTTGGGTTGGCCTAGGCCGACTCGGCGGCCCCCGCCGCCTCCGCCGCCTCCGCCGCCTTGATGTTCGCCAGGACATCGCCGGCGTTGACCACGTCCCCGGCGGCGACCTCGATCGAGGTGACCACACCCGAGTGGTGCGCGGTGATGTGGTTCTCCATCTTCATGGCCTCGAGCACGACGACCAGCTCGCCCTCCTCGACCTCGTCGCCGACCTCGACCGCGACCTTGACGATCGTGCCCTGCATGGGCGCGGTCAGGGCCTCGCCCGAAGGCGCCAGCTGACGGGCGTGGCCACGCCGCGGCCGCCGTGACCGCCCACCCCCGACGGGGGCGTCAGGGTCGAACAGGGCGACCTCGAGCCGGCGGCCGCCGACCTCGACCGTGAACGTGCGCGACGGCTCCTTCGGGCCGTCGCCCGGCAGGGCCGGCGCGCTTGAGGGGATGGGGGAGAGGTCCCAGTCACGCTCCACCGACACGGTCGAGACGCGACCGTCCACGAAGTCGGGGTGGGCGAGGGCGAAGCGGTGGAAAGCGAGGGTGGTGGGCACGCCCTCGACGACGAACTCCTCGCAGGCGCGGACGAGGCGGCGGCGGGCCTCCTCGCGGTCGGCGCCGTAGCCGATCAGCTTGGCGATCAGCGAGTCGTAGGTGCGGGGGATCTCCCAGCCGGCCTGCACTCCGGAGTCCACCCGAATGCCGGGCCCCTCGGGCGGCCGCCAGGCGGTGATCTTGCCGGGGGAGGGCACGAAGCCGGCTGCGACGTCCTCGGCGTTCACGCGCAGCTCGATCGCGTGGCCGCGCAGGGCCACGTCCTCCTGCTCGAACGGCAGCGGCTCGCCGGCGGCGATGCGCAGCTGCCAGTGCACCAGGTCGATGCCGGTGACCAGCTCGGTCACCGGGTGCTCGACCTGGAGGCGCGTGTTCATCTCCAGGAAGTAGAAGCCGCCCGGGCCGCCGTCGTCCGCCTCCTCGTACAGGAACTCGCAGGTGCCGGCGCCGACGTACCCGACCTGGCGGGAGACGCGGATCGCGGCCTCGCCCATGGCCTCGCGGACGGACTCGGGCAGGCCGGGGGCCGGCGCCTCCTCGATCAGCTTCTGGTGGCGGCGCTGCGAGGAGCAGTCACGCTCGCCGAGGTGGAGCACCTTGCCGTGGGCGTCGGCCAGGACCTGGATCTCGATGTGGCGAGGGCGGGTCAGGTAGCGCTCGACGTAGACCTCGCCGCGGCCGAACGCCGCCACGGCTTCGCGCTGGGCGCCCTCCAGGGCCTCGGCCAGCTCGCGCTCCTCACGCACCACCTTGAGCCCTCGGCCACCGCCGCCGAAGGCGGCCTTGATCGCGATTGGGTAGTCGTGCTCCGAGGCGAACGCGCGGACGACCTCGGGGTCGGAGGTCGGCTCCATCGTGCCGGGCACCACCGGGCAGCCTGCGGCGGTGGCGGCCTCGCGCGCGGACAGCTTGTCGCCCATCTGGGAGATCGCGTCCGGCGGCGGGCCGATCCAGGTCAGCCCGGCCTCGGTGACCCTCCGGGCGAAGTCGGCGTTCTCGCTCAGGAACCCGTAGCCGGGGTGCAGCGCGTCCGCGCCGCTCTCCTCCGCGACCTGGAGGAGGCGGTCGACCGCGAGGTAGCTCTCCCCGGGCGCCGCCGGTCCGAGGAGGTACGCGGAGTCGGCCAGCCGGAGCCAGGGGGCATCGCGGTCCGCCTCGGAGTAGACGGCGACGGTCGGGATGTCGAGCTCGCGGCAGGCGCGAAGGATCCGCAGCGCGATCTCACCCCGGTTCGCCACCAGCACGCCGTTGAACATGGGCCTCGTCCTCTTCGCTGTCAGCGGCGCGCCACTCGCACGCCGAAAGCATGCTAGGGGAAGCGCTCAGCGGGTCCGCACCCGGCGGCTGTCCGCCGGTCTGCTGCCGCAGCCTCCCCCGACCGGGCCAGGCCGATGTGCCCCTCGGATGACCCAGGCCTAGACTTGTTAACGCAGTCACAAGCGGCCCCTCGAAGGGTGCCGCGAAGCTTGTCGGGACCGCCGCCCCGCCCAGATCCGCTCAAGAGGAGCAGCAGACATGTACCGCATGTTCAGGACGGTGCTCGCCGTGCTAGCCGTGCTGGCGCTCGGCGCCTGCACCGCGCAGGAGCCTGAGATCACCGCGCAGGACCAGGTGCCGGCCGACGCTCGCACCGAGGCGCCCGAGGAGGGCGGCGACGGCGGTGGCCAGGCCGAGGGCGAGCCCGTGACCTGGGTTGCGGTCGACGTCGAATTCGCCGAGGCCGTCACCGAGCTGCCCGCGGACACGCCGATCGCGCTGACGCTCGACGGCTCCGGGGCCAACCTGCCGCACGACATCACCATCGCCGAGCTCGGCGACCAGACCGTCGTCGCGACCGATGGCGGCGAGACCGCGACCGCCACGATCACGCTCGAGGCGGGCACCTACACCTTCTACTGCAGCATCCCGGGCCACCGGAACACGATGGAGGAGACCGTCACCGTCCAGTGACGGCTCGGCAGGCCTTGCGGAGGCGGTGGTGGCTGAGCGCCCCACCGCCTCTCCTTTCCACACCTAGAGCCAGCCGCCCCAGGAGCGGCCGACCAGCTCCGAGCGGCTGCTGATCCTGGGATGGGTGGCCGCCTCCCGCAGCGCGGCCGCGCGCCAGGGGGGTGTGGTGTCGACCGCCGGCGCGGTGCGGGCCGTGGCCGTGTCGAGGGCCACGAGCAGCGCCGCGAGCTGCTCCGGCGTGGCCGCTCCGGAGCGGATCACCACCCGTGTGCCGTCGGTCAGCACGCCGCCACCTCCATCCGAGCTGCCGCTGAGGTCGATCACAGCGGGATGTTTCCGTGCTTGCGCGGCGGGCGGACCACCCGCTTGCTGCTCGCGAAGCGCAGCGCCTTGATCAGCTGCGGGCGGGTCTGCGCCGGCTCGATGACGTCGTCCACATACCCGCGCTCGGCCGCCTTCCACGGGTTGGCAAGGGCCTGCTCGTAGTGGGCGATGCGCTCGGCGCGGGCCGCCTCAGGGTCCTCGGCCTGGGCGATCTGGTTGCGGTACAGGATGTTGACCGCGCCCTGCGCGCCCATGACCGCGATCTCGGCCGTCGGCCAGGCGAGGTTGACATCCGCGCCGACGTGCTTTGAGCCCATGACGTCGTAGGCGCCGCCGTAGGCCTTGCGCGTGATGACGGTCAGCTTCGGGACGGTGGCCTCGCAGTAGGCGTAGAGCAGCTTGGCGCCGTGGCGGATGATCCCGCCCCACTCCTGGGAGGTGCCGGGCATGAACCCCGGCACGTCCACGAAGGTCACGATCGGGATGTTGAAGGCGTCGCAGGTGCGGACGAACCGGCCGGCCTTCTGCGAGCTGGCGTTATCGAGCACGCCCGCCAGCGTCCTCGGCTGGTTGGCGACCACGCCGACCGGGTGCCCGTCGAGGCGCGCGAAGCCGATCACGATGTTCTCGGCCCAGTGCGGCTGCACCTCGAGGAAGTCCCCGTCGTCCATGACGCGGGTGATCACCTCGCGCATGTCATAGGGGACGTTGGGGCTATCCGGCATCAAGGTGTTCAGGTCTGGGTCGGCCCGATCGGGGTCATCGGTGGGCTCGAGCCGCGGCGGCTCCTCGAGGTTGTTCGAGGGCAGGAACGACAGCAGGTCCTTGATCCCGAGGATGCAGCTCTCCTCGTCGGGGACGGCGAAGTGCGCGACCCCCGAGCGGGTGCTGTGGCTCTCCGCTCCGCCGAGGGCCTCGAACGTGACGTCCTCGCCGGTGACGGCCTTGATGACCTCCGGCCCCGTGATGAACATGTGCGAGGTGCCGGCGACCATGAACACGAAGTCGGTCATGGCGGGGGAGTAGACGGCGCCACCGGCGCAGGGGCCCATGATCGCCGAGATCTGCGGCACGACGCCCGAGGCCTGGACGTTCCGGTAGAAGATGTCGCCGTAGCCGCCGAGCGCCACGACGCCCTCCTGGATGCGCGCGCCGCCGGAGTCGTTGATGCCGATCACCGGCACGCCCATGCGCATCGACAGGTCCATGACCTTGACGATCTTCTCGGCGAAGACCTCGCCGAGGGAGCCGCCGAAGACCGTGAAGTCCTGGCTGAAGACGCACACGCGGCGGCCCTCGATCGTGCCCCACCCGGTCACGACCCCATCACCGGGGATGCGCTTGTCCTCCAGGCCGAAACCCGATGCGCGGTGCACCGCCAGACGGTCCAGCTCGACGAACGAGCCCTCGTCGAGCAGCAGGGCGAGCCGCTCGCGCGCGGTGAGCTTGCCCTTCGCGTGCTGCTTCTCGACCGCTCGGGCGGAGCCGGCGTGCTCGGCCTCCTCGACGCGGCGACGGAGCTCGGCGAGCTTCTCCGCCGTGGTCCTGGGTGCCGCCGGCGTCGGCTCGGCGGCAGCGTCGGTTGTATCGGTCACGGATGGGCCTCCGGTTGCGCACGAGGTGAGGACTGCGAGGGCTCAGCGAGCCGCGTGCGCCCCCGAGACTGCCAGACCGGCGGCACAGCTTGCGAGCAGGCCCACCAGCAGGGCGAGCGTGGCCACCGCGACGGTGCCGGTCAGCGCCGCGCCGGCTGTGACCGCGCCGGTCGCGAGGAAGCTGAAGCCCATGGTGCGCCGGAGCCGTCGACGGGCCGACGGCGACGCCGGACGCGGGAAGTTGACGCTCATCTGGAGGACGGCCTCGCCGCTGCGCTCGCTGGCCAGCGACAGGCCGAACAGCGCCGACCAGGCGCCCATCAGCACCAGCAGGGCGACGACGGGCGACTCGATGAGCCCGGTGGCGTCGGCGAGGAACATGGCGTGGAGGCTGGCCAGCAGCGCGACGATGCCGATGCCGAACCACGCCTGCGCCATGGGCCGCTCCGGCCGGGCGTCGGAGCCCGGCGGCTCCCACATCCGGTTCCCGCCGGCGCGTACGGTCGCCGCCAGCACCCCGAGCATGGGCAGGGTCACGACGGGCAGCACCCACAGCAGGACACCCACCTCGCCGGTGCGGGTCGGCTCGCCGTCGAGGCCGCGGTGCAGCACGACCTCCTGTCCGGGAGGGATCGCCGCGCGCGCCCACAGCGACAGCGCGATCATCGCGGCGAGCAGCAGCCCGCCGACCACGAGCAGCCTGCGCGCCGCCGCGCGCCTGGTGCGGTTCTCAGCGCTGGTCGAAGCCATCGGGAGGGAAGGCTAGCCCATCCAGGCCGCCCCGGCCGTATGCCAGACTGCCCCCGTGACGTCTGAAGCAGGCCCGCCGCGCGACCTGGTCCGGTCCCTGGTGGAGGGGCCGTCACCGGTGGTCAGCTTCGAGTGGCATGAGGTGATCGACTCCACCAACCGCCGCGGCGCCGAGCTCGCCGCTGCGGGAGCGCCGGAGGTGGCGGTCGTCGCCGCGGATGTCCAGACCGCCGGCCGCGGGCGGGCGGGCCGTGCCTGGAGCGCGGCCCCCGGCTCCTCTCTGCTGGTCTCCCTGGTCCTGCGCCCGGCCGTCGAGCCGCGCTCGCTGCCGCTGCTGGCCCTTCTGGCGGGCATGGCCCTGATCGAGGCCGCCGAGCGCTCCGTCGCGGGGGCCGAGCTCACCCTCAAGTGGCCCAACGACCTGCTCGCTCGCCCAGCGGCCGGCCGCCCCCGCCAGGATGTTGTTCTTGGCGGACATATGCGCCAAGAACAACATTCAACCGACCATCCTGCCCCGGTGGGCGGCGGGGGTCCCTGGCGCAAGGTCGCCGGGATCCTGGTCGAGGCCTCGGCGGGCTCGGCGGTGGTGGGGATCGGCTGCAACGTCGACTGGCGCGGGGCGGATCCCCCCGCCGACATCGCGGACGTGGCGACCTCCCTGGCCGAGGTGGGAGACCTCCGCGAGCCGAGCGCGGCGCGCTGGCGACTGCTGGAAGATCTGCTCGGCATCTTCTGCGACCGCTACCTGGACTGGTGCCAACGGCCGACCGCCTTCCTCGACGACTACAGGGCGCGCTGCTCGACGATCGGCCGGGCGATCACGGCGCGGCGGCCCTCGGCCGAGCCGCTCTCCGGGGTGGCGGAGGCGGTGACGTCGAGCGGCGCGCTGCTGGTCCGAACCGAGGACGGCAGGGCCGTCGAGGTGTCGGCCGGCGATGTCACGCACGTGCGCTGAGCACGGCCCCGCGGTCGCGCCGTTAAGCGCAGCTTCGCCGTCTTCGGTGACAGGTCTGAATTGACCAGTCCTTGGAGGGTCTAGTCACGCCGCCTAGGGTGAGCCCGCGCACCGGGGTGAAGACGGGATCTTGACGGGAGAAGCATCCCCGGCGCGTGCGAAGGCGGTACCCACTACGAAAGGCATCTGGCATGCGCCTACGTTCTTCGCGCGCACGCCTGGGGTCGCTCCTTGCAACCCTGGCCGTGCTCGCATCCAGCCTCGTGCTGGTCCTACCGACCGCCGCTCTGGGGCAGTCAGCACCACCCGCCCAGGGTCGGCAGGACATCGTGTTCGCCGTCGACGGGTCCGGAAGCATCGACAACGCCGAGTGGGCGCTCCAGAAGGACGGCATCACCGCCGCCCTGCAGGACCGCGCCGCGTTCCCCCTCGACGGCACCATCGCCGTCGGCCTGGTGCAGTGGTCGACGAACGCCGTCGTCCAGGTCCCGCTGACGGTCCTCGACAGCGAGGCCACCCTCAACAGCGTCATCGCCCAGGTCCAGGCGGTCCCGCGCATGGGTGACCTCACCGGGCCCGGCGTCGGGATGCAGACCTCGACCGCCCACCTGACCGCGGCCGGTCGCAACGACGCGGACTGGTCGGTGTGCATGTCCGCGGACGGCACCACCAACACCGGCCCTGCGATCAGCGGCGCCGCCGCGGCCGCGCAGTCGGCGGGGGTCGACAAGTTCTCCGTCATCGGCATCGTCGACGGGAGCAACGGGCCGTCGCTGCAGTCCCACTACGCACCCACGGTCTTCGGGGGTGGCACCTTCACCCTCGCCCGCAACAACGTGGAGTTCGCCAGCCTGATCGTCGGCGCCTGCGTCAACGAGCCCGTCGAGCTGGCCGGCCTCGAGGTCAACCAGTCGATCCAGAGCTGGAAGAACACCGTCCCGCTGGTCGAGGACAAGCCCACCGTCGTCCGCGCCTTCGTCCAGGTGAAGGACGGTCAGGATCCGCAGCGCGTCCACGGGCGCCTCATCGGCCGACGCAACGGCGTCGAGCTGCCCGGCAGCCCGCTGACGGCCGCCAACGCCGGCGGATCGGTCCTCGCCGAGAAGGAGGTCGCCGACCGTCGTGACGACCTGACGGCGAGCCTCAACTTCGTGCTGCCCGTGTCCTGGCGCAGCGGCACGGTAGAGCTCGAGTTCGACGGCGCCGGCACCGCTGTCACCTGCGAGGAGGCGGCGGGCCCGACGCCGAAGGACTGCAAGGCGACCGTCACCTTCCAGCCCGGCGCCGACGCCGAGCTGAAGGTGGTCGGCGTCGCGTACAAGGACAGCGGCACCACCAAGAAGCCCACGCGCGCCGCCCTGCGCGAGACCGGTTACCGCGTCCGCACGACGCTCCCGGTGTCGAGCATGAGCATCTCGGTCCAAGACGAGCTGTTCTCCGCGTTCAACGGCGTTCCGCACCTGGCCGACGTCAACAGCCGCCTGTCGATGCAGCGGTTCCTCGACCTGTGCTTCCCCGTGCTCTGCGACACGCTCTACTACGGGCAGCTGTCCGGCAAGCGCGGAGGCGGTCAGGCCAACGGCATCCCCGGCGATGTCTCGTCCGGCTTCGACTACGACGTCACCGGTCGCGATGACCCGGGCTTCTTCCGCAACGTCGCCGCGCACGAGGTGGGTCACACCTTGGGCGCCCACCACAGCGTCCGGGCCGCGGTGTCCGGCGGCGTCAAGACCGGTCCCTGCGGTGAGGTGGCCGACAGCAGCGCGCCCACCTACCCCTACTTCGGGACAGTGGGCGGAACCGCGCGCTCGCTGCTGCACCAGCCCGGTGCCGCCGAGGACGACCAGATGTGGGGCATCGACGCCCGCTTCGCGCGCAACAACGTGAAGAACCTCGCGGTCGTGGCTCCGGAGGGTTCGCGGGCGACGTTCGACCTGATGGGCTACTGCTACATCGGCTCGCCCCAGGATCTGTGGCCGTCCGACTACACCTACAAGCTCCTGCGTGACGGGCTGAACGCCCGCTTCGCGTCGCAGCCGCAGCCGCTGGCCCGGGTCGCCACGACCGCCGGCCCGCACTTGATCTTCACCGGTCGTATCGACAAGCCCGGCGCGGCCGGTGAGTCCGCGATGATCGACCCGCCGGCGCTGGTGGACGGCGACGTGCCGACCTTCGACCCGGGCGACTACACGCTGCGTCTGCTCGACGGCTCCGACGCGACCCTCGCCGAGGTGTCGTTCAAGCCCGACCTCAACGCCGGCCGTCCGCCGGCGGGCGGCGCGGACGGGGATCCGACCGCCAACTTCATCGTCCCGGTGCCGGCCCCGGCGACGCCCGTCGCCAAGGTCGAGGTCCTGCACGGCGCCGCCGTGATCGGCAGCGTCACCGGCTCGCCCACCGCCCCGACGGTGGCGACGACGGACCCCGCCCCGGGGTCGACCAACGACGGTGACACGGTCCGCTTCGCCTGGACCGCGAGCGACCCCGACGGTGGGCCGCTGCGCTTCCACGTCCGCTACTCGCCTGACGGCGGGAGCACCTGGAAGACGCTGGCGGTGGCGTTCGACGGCACCGAGATCGAGGTGCCGCGTGACCAGCTCACCGGGAGCGACAACGCCGTGTTCGAGGTCCAGGCCACCGACGGCCTGAACCTGACCAGGGTGCTGTCGGCGCCGTTCACCGTTGGTGCCAGCGGCCCGGAGGTCGTGATCTCCAGCCCGGCGGACAACGAGACCTTCTACTCCGGCGTCCAGCAGGTCGTCCTGGAGGCGGAGGCCTTCGACAACGAGGACGGCGACGTCAGCGGCTCGATCGTGTGGACCTCCGATGTCGACGGCCGGATCTTCACGGGTCCGCGCGGCTCCATTGGCGCCGACCGCCTCTCGGAGGGCATCCACCGCATCACCGCCACCGCGACCGACAGCGACGGCGTGACCGGTGAGCACTCGGTGACGATCCAGGTCTACCGGGTCGCCCCGCCGCCTCCGCCGCCGGAGCCCGACCCGGACCCGGACCCGGACCCCGAGCCCGGACCGGACCCGGACGTCCTGGGCGTCATGACCGCACGCCTGTACGGCGCTGACCGCGTCGACACGGCGATCGCGATCTCCCGCGACTCCTTCGGGGACGCGGGCGCCGCCGGCGACCTCGAGACGGCCGAGGCGGTCGTGCTCGCCCGCTCCGACCTGTACCCGGACGCCCTGGCGGGCGCGGCGCTCGCCAGCGCGACGAACGGGCCGCTGCTGCTGACCCCGCCGACGCACCTGGATGACCGGGTGCTCTCGGAGATCGATCGCGTCCTCGGGCGCCGCGGCACCGTCCACCTCCTCGGTGGCGAGGCTGCGCTCAGCGCCGCCGTCGAGTCCGCGCTGAAGCAGCGCGGCTACAGGACGGTCCGCTACGACGGCCGGAACCGCTTCGAGACGGCGGTGAAGATCGCCGAGGACGGGCTGGGCTCGCCGAAGAAGGTGCTGCTCGCCACCGGGCTGGACTTCCCGGACGCCCTGACGGCCGGCGCGGTCGCCGCAGGCAACGGCAGCGCTGTCCTGCTGACCGCCGGAGACCGGGCTGCCGGTGCGACCAGCGGCTACCTCCAGCGGCACCGTCCCAGCACGGTGCACGCCGTCGGCGGGCCGGCCGCGCGCGCCTACCGCAGCGCCACGCCGGTGTACGGCGCCGACCGGTTCGCAACCGCTGTCGAGGTCGCCAAGACCTTCGGCACGGACGACGCGGTCGTCGGCGTCACGACGGGGATGAACTTCCCCGACGCCATCACGGGTGGTGCCCACATCGCCCGCCACGGCGGGATGTTGCTCCTGACCCCGCCGCAGCGGCTGAGCGGCGTCACCCGCGCCTACCTCGAGTCGGTCGTGGGTGACACCCTCACGGCCTACGTCTACGGCGGCACGGCGGCGGTCTCCGACGCGGTGCTGACCGAGCTCAGCGGCCTGATCCGCTGATCTGATCCCCTGACGGGAGTCCGGCGGGGCCGTCTCGGCCCCGCCGGCTCTCGTTCTACGGCCAGTCCCCGCGCAGCCGCCCCTCGACGGTGCGGGCCAGGAAGCGGTAGGGCTTGCCGCGCTCGATGATCCCGCGCTCGGCCAGGCGCTGCGAGGCGCTGCCGAGCTGCTGCGGGGTCGCGCCGAGCTGCTTGCCGATCTGGGTCAGGGTGCGACGCGCCGGCGGCAGCGCCACCATCGCGTCGAGCAGCGCACGCTCGCGCTCGGGCAGCCGCGCGATCAGGCGGTCGACATGGCTGCGCGCCTCGTCGCCGACCTGCTCCGCTCCCGCGCGCACATGGGCGGCCGTGATGACCTGCTCGTCCGGCGCCGCGTCCCAGGCCGCCTTGCCGATCAGCTGGAACAGGAACGGATCGCCCAGCGCGAAGTCGAGGACCGCCTGGATCGCCTCGTCGGTCATGACCACGCCGGCGTCCTCGCCGGGCACCGGCCAGCCGCTCGGGGTGGTGAAGACGGCCAGGGCCTCGCGCAGCTCGTCGTCGTCGAGATGGGTGAGGCGCAGCGGCATGAAGCGGCGGGCGAACGTGGCGCCGGCCATCGACGTGGCCCGGTCGGTGAACTCGGGCAGGCCGGTGATGTAGCAGACCAGCGGCAGGACCTTGCGGTGCACCGTTCCCGCCGCGTCGCGGTGCTCGTCGGTGTGCCGGATGGCGTCGCCCAGCGCCACCAGCAGCTGCGACAGGGCGTCCTCGTCGGTCACGTTCTGCACCTCGTCCAGATGCAGGAACACCACCTTGTCCCGCTCGGCGGCGTAGCGGCCGAGCTCGATCAGCAGGTCGCGCAGGTGCAGATGCGGGTTACGCGGCGGCGGTGCCGACTCGAGCTCCACATAGGCGATCGCGCGCACCCGGCCCAGCAGCCCCGCGATCCGGTCGCCGACGCGGGCGCCCAGCTCGTGGCGGTGCACCGCGGCCGTGAGCGCCTCGGCGAGGAGCGCCAGCACGTCGGTGCCGCGTGGGATGCGCACCGGCGGCACGACGATGTCGCCGCGCTCATCGGCGTCCAGGGCGATCTTGGCGGCCAGGACCGACTTGCCGATGCCGGGCTCGCCCAGGAGCGCCCGCCCCCGCTCGTACTGGCCGATGAGGCGGCGGGGGCGGAGGACGCGCTCCCAGTCGAACAGCTCCTGATGACGGCCGGCCCAGATGGGTGGTACGACGTCGTGCCCGGGCTCGAACGGGTTGAGGGTCGCCGAGCGCCACATCGCCGCCCCTCCCCGCTCTCGTCGGAAAGTTTACCAGGAAAAGTTACCGAGCCTTCCTGAGACGCTAGGAGACCTGCAGCTCCAGCCGCGTGCGGAACGGCGGGCGCCCCTCGCCGTCGGAGGGATCGGGCTCGACGGCCTCGATGGTCCAGGTGCCCGGGCTGTCTAGGGTGAACGTGTGCTCCCAGGTGCCGCGCCCGGGAGCGCCCTCGGAGGCGGTGGCGAAGGTCTCCTCGACGACCGCCCCGTCGGGACCGATCAGCCGCAGGTCGATCGTGGCCTCGAAGACCGTAGCCTCGCCGCCGACCGTGACCTCACCGGCGGGGACCTCCGCGCCCCAGGTGTGGCTGGTGAAGGTGATCGGGGACAGGGCGAACGGGTCCGGCTCGATCGGCTCGCTCCAGTCGATGTGCCCCCACAGGTCGCTGATCTCCGCGCCGCCGACGTGCAGCAGGACGTTCTCGACGCCGTCGAACTGCGCGGCGGTGTGGGCGAGCTGCTGGGCGAAGGCCAGCTCACCGGCCGAGCCGGTGCGGTTGTTCCGCAGCTCCTCGGACAGGTCGACGACCAGGGTTCCGTCGCTGATGTTGACCCCGAGCAGGGACACGCCGGGGCCGGAGAGGCTCTGGAGATTGGGGTCGCCGGCGTCGCCGCTCAGCAGGAGCTCGATGGCCGCGCGAGCGACAGCGACGGCGGGGGTGTCGAGGCTCCGCGTGACCGGCTCGACCCACATGCCGCTGTCGTCGGAGCGGACGAAGTAGGCGGTCGTGGTGGTCGCGCCGCTGGGCTCCTCGGTGGCGGTCGCCGTCTCGGTCGGCGTCGCCGTGGCCGTCGGGGCCTCGGTGGGCGTCTCCTCGTCGGTCGTCGGCTGCGCCGTCGCCGTCTCGGTGGGCGTCGGGGTTTCGGTGGTCGCATCGTCGCCGCCGCAGGCGCTCAGGAGCAGCAGGGCGGCAAGAAGCAGGGCGATTCGGCGCATTCCAGGTCCTCCGATCGGTGTCGTTGCAACGATAGGACGCGCCTGGGACACCCGAGGTTGCCCGTTCGTCCTGCCAACGCATCGGCCAGACGGCCGACCCGAGGCCGTACCCGTCTCAGGGGCCGACCCTGCCCGCTCGGATGCGCTCGAACACGTCGCCGGGCGCGAGGTGGACCACCGAGGCGCCGCCGACGTTGCCGATGCCCCCGGACAGCGACACCTGGGCCACGTCCTCGGGTCGGATCTGACCGGCGAGCAGCACCAGGGGCAGCATCTCGGCGCGCGGGATGCTGGTGTGGGTGTCGCGCAGGACCACGGCCGCCAGGCGGGTGAGGTCCATCAGATCCGACTCGGCGACGACCTGGGCGTGCGCGGCGCGCAGGAGCCTGCCCTGGTTGCGGGTCCGGTCGAAGTCGCCGTGCGGCTGGGACTTGCGGTCGCGGGCGAAGCCGAGCGCCTCGTGCGGTCCCAGGCGGTGGCGGCCGGGCTGGAGGCTGACCCCGGACCCGGTCGAGGTCATGGGTCGCTCGACGTCGATCTCGATCCCGCCGAGCTCGGCGGTGAGCCGCTCCAGGCCGTGGAAGGTGGTGAGCACCCAGTGGTCGATGGGAAGGCCGGTGTAGGCCGAGAGCTGCGCGCGCAGCGCCTCGGGTCCTCCGTAGGCGAGGTGGGCGTTCACCTTGGTCCCGCCGATCAGGGAGTCGCGGGGGAAGTCGACGATGGTCGCCCTCTTCGCCGCGGTGTCGACGGCGATCAGGTGGATGGCGTCGGCGCGACCGCGCAGCTCATCGCCCGGCCGGGTGGGCCAGCCGACGTCCGAGCCGATGACCAGCACGGTCAGCAGCCCGTCCTTGGCATAGGCGGGCCACAGCGCGGCGCGGTGGACCAGCGCGGCGCCGGCCGCGGTCGCCAGCGCCAGCACGACCCCCAGCGCGGACACGATCAACCCGGCGCGGCGGCTCACCAGCGCCCCCTCAGCTCGGCGTCCACGGCGTCGGCGCGCCAGCCGTCCTCGGTGTGCGAGAACACCAGCGTCGCCGTCTGCGTCAGCAGGTCGCGGCCGTCCGGGGTGTCGACGGCGATCCTCGCGGTGTAGGTGGCTGCGGCGGTCAGGACGTCGGCGCCGTCGACCAGCACCAGGACGCGTGCGGCGACGGGCTGGGCGCGGACGTTGTCGACCTCGAGGTCGAGCACACCCAGCGCCGCGCGCTCCTCGGCCGACAGCGCCGCGGCCGGCCCGCCTGCGACCAGCGCCTCTGCGGGGGCGGGGCCGAAGCGTGTGCTGGGGTTGACGAACTGCGCGTTGAGGTAGCGCTCCACGGCGGCCCGGACGCCCTCGGCGGCCTCGAGGACCGCCTGCGATTCGAACGGCCGTGCCGTCCCGCCGCGCAGCGCCGCGTTGTCCAGCAGCTCCGTGTCAAGCTGCTCGACCGACACCGAGATCGGCTCGGGCGGGGCGGGCGTGGGCTTCGGCCACGGCGTCGGGGTGGGCGTCGGGCTGGGAGCCCCGGAGACCTCCGGGCTCGCCGGGGTCGCGACGGCAGGGGTCGTGGGCTCCGCCTGATCTGCGTCGGGGTTCTGCGCGGTGCAGGCGACCAGCGCCGCCAGCAGCGCGGCCACCGCCATCCGGGGCCACCCCGCTGAGGTCGATCGCAGGATCAGGGCCCGACCTGCCCCGCGGCTATGCGCTCGAAGGCGTCACCCGGCGCGAGGTGGACGATCGACGCCCCGCCGGCGCCCGTGCCGATGCTGCCGCTGAGGGGCACCTGGAGGACGTTCGCCGGGTCGATCTGCGCCGCCAGCACCGCCATCCGCAGCACGTCGAAGGGCGGGATGTCGGAGTGGGTGTCGCGGATGAACGACGCCGCCAGGCGCGACAGCGTGATCAGATCGGGGCTGCTGCCCTGGATCTGCTGGTGCGCCGCGAGGATCAGGCGGCCCTGGTTGCGGGTCCGGTCGAAGTCCCCGCGCGGCTGCGACTTGCGGTCGCGGGAGAAGCCGAGCGCCGCCTGGGGGCCGAGCACCTGCTCGCCGGCCTCGATGACCCCGGCGCCGCCGGTCTCCGTCATGCGGCGCTCGACGTTGATCGAGATGCCACCGAGCTCGTCCGTCATCCGCCGCAGCCCCTGGAACGTGGTGAGCGCCCAGTGGTCGATGTCGACGCCGGTGTAGGCCTCCATCTGGGCGACCAGGGCCTCCGGGCCGCCGTTGGCGAGGTGCGCGTTGACCTTGGTTCCGCCGATGAG
Organism: uncultured Actinomycetota bacterium; assembly: GCA_964629825.1. Lineage (GTDB taxonomy): Bacteria > Actinomycetota > Nitriliruptoria > Euzebyales > Egibacteraceae > CAZVUW01. The sequence goes on along the minus strand of CAZVUW010000019.1, from coordinate 1,657 downwards.
CGAGTCGCGGGGGATGTCGACGATCGTGGCGCGCTTCTCGCGCGTGTCGACCGCCAGCAGGTGCAGGGCGTCGGCGCGGCCGCGCAGCTCATCACCGGGGCGCGGGGGCCAGCCCGTGTCCGAGCCGATGACCAGGATCGTCAGGAGGTCGTCGGACGCGTAGCCGGGGCGGATGGAGGTCTCGTAGGTCACGGCCGCGAAGGCGGCGCTGGACAGGACTCCGAGCAGGGCGACCATCGTGACGACGGCGGCCCAGCGCCGGCGACGGGGGAGGGCCTTGAGCGCCGACCTCATCGTCCCGCCTCCTCTGGCAGCTCCACCGTCAGGTCGGCCATGGAAGCGCGCCACGGCTCGCCCTCCTGGGTGGCGTTGAAGAGCAGCTGGCCGCTCTGGCGGACGGTCCCGCCGTCGCCGTCCCGGCGCGTGAAGGGCGCGTCGAAGGCCAGGGTCACCGACAGCAGCTCGTCGCCGTCGGTGAGCACGACGGCCTGCGTCGCGACCGGGCCGGCGGGCTCGAGGTCCATCTCCACGTCCAACTCGCCGAGGCCCTGGCGCTGCTCGGGCGACAGCCCCTCGACGACGGACTCCTCCAGAAGGACGCTGAGGCCGTCCGAGGAGAAGCGGGTGTCGGGGTCGATGAACTGGGCGTTCAGGTAGGCCTCGAGCGCGGCGGTCGCCTTCCCGACGGCGCCGTCGACGACGCCGGCGGACGGCTCGCGCTGCGGCTCGCCCTTGAGCACCGCGCTGTCGAGCAGCTGGGTCTCGACGTCGTCGACCGCGATCTCGACCGGGCCGGCGGGCGGCAGCTCGGGTGTCGGCTCCTCGGGCTCGGAGGTCTCCACAGCCGTCGGCGACTCGACCGCCTCCGGCTCGTCGCCGGAGCAGCCGACCAGCCCGAAGGCGAGTGCACATGCGGCGACGACGGCCGCCAAAGAGAGGTGGTGGCGCATGACCGGCCCACTGTGCCCGCCGCCGGCGGCGCCAGCAACGTCCTACCGGCCACACCCGGTCGGGGGCCTGATGGCCCGGGACCTCGGCGAGGCCCGCTGCGCCGGCGTCTTCGGCCCGGCGGTCCGCCCTGTAGCCTTCCGCCATCATGCGAGGCGAAGCGAGGCCGGACCTGCCGCCGTGCCCGCGCTGCGGCGCGACGGGCACACGCGTGGTCGAGGACGTCAGCGACGAGGTGCGGGTCCTCGGCTGCCCCACCTGCAGCACCACCTGGGCGGAGCGGCGGGACACATGAGCGCCACGATCGGACCTCCGCTGGCCGGGCAGGTGCTGCGCTCGTCCGCCGATCCGTCCTCGGACGCGTGGCAGCGCAACGTCGAGGCGCACCGCGCCCTGGTCTCCGACCTCCGCGCCAAGCTGGCGGCGGTCGCCAAGGGTGGCGGCCCGCGCGCCAGGGAGCGCCACGTCGCCCGCGGCAAGCTGCTGCCGCGGGACCGGGTGGACGCGCTGGTCGACCCCGGCAGCCCGTTCCTGGAGCTGTCGCCGCTGGCGGCGCTCGGCCTGTACGACGACGAGGCCCCCTCGGCGGGCATCATCACCGGCGTCGGCCGGGTCAGCGGCCGCGAGGTCGTCATCGTCGCCAACGACGCGACCGTCAAGGGCGGCACCTACTACCCGATGACGGTCAAGAAGCACCTGCGCGCCCAGG
>CAZVUW010000018.1:0-40684 GCA_964629825.1 uncultured Actinomycetota bacterium | reverse complement strand
CCGCCGCCCGTGAGCAGGACAAGCCGATCTTCCTGTCGGTCGGCTATGCCTCCTGTCACTGGTGCCACGTCATGGCGCACGAGTCCTTCGAGGACCCGGAGGTCGCCGAGGTCCTCAACCGCCACTTCATCTCGGTCAAGGTCGACCGCGAGGAGCGGCCCGACGTGGACGCCGTGTACATGGGCGCCGTCCAGGCGCTGACCGGCCAGGGCGGCTGGCCGATGTCGGTGTTCACCACCCCGGACGGTCGCCCGTTCTTCGGGGGGACCTACTGGCCGCGGGAGGACCGGCTCGGCATGCCCGGCTTCCTGCGCGTCCTCGATGCCGTGCTCAACGCCTGGCAGGAGCGACGCGCCGAGGTGCTCGAGTCCAGCGACAAGCTGGCCGAGCATCTGCGCGCGAGCCAGGACCTCGGCATCGACGCCGTCCCGATGACCCCCGAGCACGTCGCCGAGGCGGCCCGCCGCACCCTCCAGCAGTGGGACAGCCACCTCGGCGGTTTCGGGCAGGCGCCCAAGTTCCCGCAGGCCATGACGATCGACTTCCTGCTCGCCCACCACGTCCGCACCGGTGACACCGGTGCCGTGGACGCGGCTGCTCACTCGCTCGACGCGATGGCCAGGGGTGGCATCTACGACCACGTCGGTGGCGGCTTCGCCCGCTACTCGACGGACGCGCAATGGCTCGTGCCGCACTTCGAGAAGATGCTGTACGACAACGCCCTGCTCCTGCGCGCGTACGCCCATGCCGCCGTCACCGTCTCGGCCGACACGCTGCGGCGGCGCTTCCGGCGCGTGGCCGAGGAGGTCGCCGCCTACCTGCTGCGCGACCTCCGCCACCCCGACGGGGGCTTCTACTCCTCCACCGACGCCGACAGCGAGGGCGAGGAGGGGCGCTTCTTCGTCTGGAGCGCCGACGAGCTGCGCGAGGTCATCGCCGCCACCGGTGAGGAGCCGGACGGGTGGCTCGACTTCCTGGGGGCCCGCACGGAGGGCAACTGGGAGGGCAGCAACATCCTCCACGAGCCGGTCGGCCGCCGCGAGGACGACCAGGCCTGGGCTCAGCGCTGGCAGCGGGTGCGCGCGGCGCTGCGGGAGCGGCGCGAGCAGCGCATCCACCCCGCCCTCGACGACAAGGTCCTGACCTCCTGGAACGGGCTGGCGATCGGCGCCCTGGCCGAGGCCGGCGCGCTGCTAGGCGAGCCCGGCTGGATCGCCGAGGCCGCGCGCACCGCGGCGTTCCTGCGCGACAACCTGGTGATCGACGGCGCCCTCCAGCACACCTGGCGCGATGGTCACGGCGCGAGCGTCCCCGCCTTCCTGGAGGATGTGAGCTTCCTGGCGCAGGGTCTGCTCGCCCTCTACGAGGCCGACGGCGACGCGGCCTGGTTCGGCTGGGCGCGGGAGCTTGCCAGCGAGGCGGATCAGCGCTTTGCCGAGCGCGACTCCGACGGGCGCTTCACCGGGGCCTGGTACGCCACTGCTCACAACGCCGAGGAGCTGCTGACGCGGCCCAAGGACCTGTGGGACAACGCCCAGCCCTCGGGTGCCAGCGTCATGGCCGACGTCCATCTGCGCCTGCTCGCCCTGACCGGCGAACCGCATCACGCCGAGGTCGCCGACGCCACCCTCGGCCGCTTCGCACCGCGCGCGGTGCAGGCCCCGACGGCCTACGGTGAGCTGCTGCGCGCCGCGGAGCGCGCCCTCGGCGGTCCGATCGAGGTGGCCATCGTCGCCGGCGACCGGGCTGAGGCCGCCGCGCTCGTGGACGTCTACCGCGAGCGCTGGCGTCCTGCCGCGGTGCTGGCCGTCGGCTCCGGCGACGAGGTGCCCCTGCTGGCCGGTCGCGAACGACGCGACGGGCTGCCCACCGCGTATGTCTGCCGCGCGTTCGCGTGCGATCAGCCCGTGACCGAACCCGACGCGCTGCGCGAGCAGCTGGAGAGGTTGTGATGGCACCGGACCTGCATCCCGACCTCGCCCCGCTGGCCGTCTGGGTCGGCACCTGGCGCGGTGAGGGCCGCGGCGAATACCCCTCGATCGAGGCCTTCGACTATCGCGAGGAGCTGACGGTCGCGGCCACGCCCAAGCTGTTCCTGCACGTGACGCACCGCACCTGGAGCCTGGAGGACGGGTCGCCCCTGCACACCGAGACCGGCTACTGGCGCCTCACCCCCGACGGTCTGGAAGCGGTCATCGCCCATCCCTTCGGAGCCACGGAGCTGCTCCTCGGCACGGTCTCGACCGAGGAAGCGCGGACGACCCTGGAGCTGCACTCGGCGAGCATCGCGACCACGCCGACCGCCAAGCCGATCGATGCCACGCGGCGGACGATCACCATCGACGGCGACCGGCTCGACTACCGCATGGCGATGGCGGCCGTGGGCCACCCGCTCATCCACCACCTGGCCGCCACGTTGCACCGCCAGTAAGCCTCCGAGGCAGGCGCCAAGGCGTGGAGATCTGCGAAGTCGCGGAGAGCTTGTGCGACAGCGGGCGGCGGGCGGCACGGCTGGGGAGCGCGGGATCGGCGGGCACACCCCCCGGCTACCATCGCCCTCAATGAGCTCCGCCCACCCCGACGACTGGTCCGCCGGCCTGCTGGACGGGCTGAACCCCTCTCAGCGCGAGGCGGCCGAGGCGGTGACCGGACCGGTCGTCATCCTGGCCGGCGCCGGAACCGGCAAGACCAGGACCATCACACACCGCATCGCCAACCAGGTCGCCAAGGGCGTCGCGCGGCCCGACCAGATCCTGGCGGTGACCTTCACCGAGCGCGCCGCCGGCGAGCTGGCCGAGCGGCTGGCCGTCCTCGGGCTGCCTGGGCGGGTGCGCGCAGCGACCTTCCACGCGGCCGCCTGGGCGCAGCTGCGCTACTTCTGGGGGCACATCAGCGAAGGCCCGCTCCCGGAGGTGATGCCGTCCAAGCTGCGGCTGCTCGTGCCGATCGCCCGGCGGGTCGGCGCCGACGCCGCCGATCTGGCCTCTGAGATCGAATGGGCCAAGGCCCGGCGGCTGAAGCCGGAGGATTACGCCAAGGCGGCCGCGCGCCGGAGAACCCCGCTGCCGCCCCACCGCGTGGCCGAGGTGTACGCCACCTACGAGCGCAGCAAGAGCGAGGGCAACCTCATCGACTACGAGGACATGATCCTGCTCACGACCAGCGCGATCGAGCACGTGCCCGAGGTCGCCGAGGCCGTGCGCGACCGCTACCGCTTCTTCACGGTCGACGAGTTCCAGGACGTCAACCCGGCCCAGTTCGCGCTGCTGCGCGCGTGGCTGGGCGACAGCGACGAGATCTGCGTCGTCGGCGACGACGACCAGACCATCTACCGGTTCACGGGCGCCTCGCCGGCCTACCTCACCGGCTTCAAGCGGCACTTCCCGGGCGCGCGGACCATCGCGCTCACCACCAACTACCGCTCCACCCCGCAGATCCTGGCGCTCGCCAACCGGGTCCTGGCGGACAAACCCCCCGCCCTGCGTAAGGAGCTGGTGGCGACCGCCCCCGCTGGACCCGAGCCGGTGTTCAGCGAGCACCCCGACGACGAGTCCGAGCGGCGTGAGGTCGTCGCCGCCATCCGGCGCCTGCTCGAGGAGGGCGTCCCCGCCGGGGAGATCGCGATCTGCTACCGCATCAACAGCCAGTCGGAGCCGTTCGAGAACGCCCTGCGCCAGGCCGGGATCCCGTTCTCGGTCCGCGGAGAACCGGGCTTCTACGAGCGGCGGGAGATCGCCCAGGCGCTGACGCTGCTTCGCACCGCCGCGAGGCAGGAGCGCCCCGAGGACCCCACCGCCCTGCCGGGAACCCAGCCCGCACGGCCCGCCGATCCGGCCGCCGAGGCCGAGCGCGTGCTGCGGTCCCAGGCCGGCTGGCACCCGCGGCGCGAGCCGACCGGCGAGGCCGCGCTGGAGCGCTGGCGCAACCTCGGCGCGCTCATGTCCCTGATCGGCCGCCTGGCGGCCGAGCGGCCAGGGGCGACGCTGGGGGACGTCGTCGCCGAGCTCGACCGCCGCGCGGCCGCGGGCCATGAGAGCCCGCACCCCGGCGGCGTGGTGACCCTGCTCACGCTGCACCGGGCGAAGGGGCTGGAGTTCGACGCGGTCTTCCTGGTGGCCCTCGAAGAGGGCCTGCTGCCCATCTCCCACGCCAAGGACGACGAGGAGGTCGAGGACGAGCGGCGACTCTTCTACGTCGGTGTCACCCGCGCCCGGCGCCACCTTCACCTCAGCTGGGCGCGGACCAGGGTCGGCCCGCGCGGCAAGGCGACCAACCGGCGACCGTCGCGACTGCTCCTCGGGCTGGGCGAGGGCGCACCCAGCGGAGAGGCCGCCCCCGCGGGCCGATGGGGCGGCACCCGCCGACCGCGGCTGTCGGCCACCCCTGGCGTGGACGGCGCGCTCGCCGAGGCGCTGCGGATGTGGCGGCTGGAGCGCGCCCGGCGTGACTCGGTGCCCGCGTTCGTGGTCTGCACGGACCGCACGCTGATCGAGATCGCCCAGCGGCGGCCCAGCTCGCCAGAGGAGCTCCTGGCGGTCCACGGTTTCGGGACCGTGAAGCTCGAGCGCTACGGCGCGGAGGTGCTAGAGGTCATCCGCGCCGCGCAGGCCGGCTGAGAGCCAACCGCTGTGCGTCCCTGCGGGGTAGCGTCCTGAGACGATGCCGCAGGTGCCGCCGCAGCCGCCGGCGAGGGATGACCTCGCAGCCGTCGCGATCGACGTGGTCGTGGCGGGCGTGGACGACGACGGCGCGCTGTCGGTGGTCCTCGCCCCGCTGCCGCCGAACAGCCCCTTCGCCGGCGCATGGGCGCTGCCGGGACGGCGGGTGCGGGTGGCGGAGGACCTCGAGACGGCCGCCCGCGACGTCCTGGTCAGCTTCGCCGGGCTGGCCGAGACGCGGCACCTGGAGCAGCTCGCCACCTTCGGCCGGCCCGATCGGGACCCGCGCGGTCGCGTGGTCAGCGTCAGCTACCTGGCGCTGACGGCCGGTCGGCCGGCCCTGGCGGGTGCGGCCCGCTGGTGGAAGGTCGATGACCACCCGCCGCTGGCCTTCGACCACGACGAGATCCTGGCGGCGGCCGTGGAGCGGTTGCGCGCCCGCATCACCTACTCGAACGTGGCCTACGGCTTGCTGCCGGACGAGTTCACGTTGAGCGATCTGCAGGCCGTCTACGAGTCGGTGCTGGGCCGCGAGGTGGACAAGCGGAACTTCCGCAAGCGGGTCCTGGCGCTCGGCATGGTGGTGGAGGCAGCCGGGATGCGGCGTGGCTCGCACCGCCCGGCTCAGCTCTACCGGTTCGCCACCCACAAGCTCGTGCTGCTCGACGACGTCGTGGTCTGAACAGCAAGACGGCCGCGCCCCGGAGGGCGCGGCCGTCGAATGCTGCGTTGCGAGCTACTCGCTCGCCTCCTCGGTGGGGGTGGCGGCGTCGGTGGGCGTGATGTCCGTCCCGGTGTCGGTACCGGTGTCCTCGGTGGTCGTGTCGGTGGTGCCGGTGTCGTCGTCGCTGGTGCCACCCTCGCAGGCCGCGACTCCGAACACGAGCAGGCCGGCGGCGAGCAGCGAGATGAGCTTCTTCTGGAGCTTCATGTGATCCTCCAAGTCGTCTTGCGTTGCGGCCGCTGGGCGGCCCAGCAGCGCAGTCCTACCGCTGTAAGAGGCTGCGGGGTGCATCCTCGCCGGGATGCAAAAGCCCTAAGCCTGCCCTTCCGTACAACCCCCGCAGCGGGGGATCGCCCGTGCGGTCAGCGTCCGATCTGCTCCGTTCGCACCCATCGCAAACCACGACTGCCTGGCAGCGCGCGCAGAGCGCCCGCGCGCTCGAGCTGCCGCAGCTCCGCCAGCGCGGCCTCGCGGCGCAGGCCGGCGTCGCGGGCGTGCTCCGTGAGCGTCAGCACGTGTCCGGGGGCCAGCGACTCGATCAGCGCGCGCGAACGCGCGGGCAGGGCGGGCGGCGGGCCCGGGTCGAGCAGATCGGCGGCCTCCTCGAGCGCGGCGCAGACGACCTCCGCCCAGCGCTCCAGCCACGGCCCCAGGTCGTGGCGGCGGCGGATGGTCGCGGCCACCTCGGAGTAGTAGCCGATCGGGTCCGCCGCGAGGCCGCGCTCGGGCACAGCAACGCCCTGCGGGTCGACGCCGCGGGCGCGCAGCACCAGTCGGGCGGCCAACCGGGCGAGGCGGCCGTTGGCCGCCTCGAACGGCAGCCACTGAAGCAGCCGCTCGTGGACGATGCCCGCGACCACCACGGCCGGCAAGGTCGCGCTTCCCTCCCCCAGCCACGCCGCGAGGCCATCCAGCAGGCCGGGCAGCTGCTCCGGGGCGGGCGCCGCGTAGAGCACGCGGCCCTGGGCGCCGTCGTGCATCGCCTGCTCCGTGCGGCGCGGGCGGCCGATGACCTCCGGTGACACAAGGCCGTTGCACAGCAGGCCGTGGGCCTGGCGCAGCACCTCGATCGGGTGCTCGAAGAGATCGGCGGCGAGCCTGGACTCCGCCTCGTGCGCGGCCAGGGCGTTGGCGTACTCGACCGCGGCCACGTCGGAGGTGGGCATCCCCTCGATCTTGAGGGCCTGCGCCCAGCCACCCTGCTGCGCCTCCTGCTGCGGGAGCCGCGGCTGGTGATCGGTCGCCGGCAGGCCGGCCGCCAGGCGCCGATCGACCTCGTCGGCCGTCTCGTCCTCCAAGGGGCTGGCGTCGAGCCGGACCGAACGCCGCGCGGCCTCCCTGCGGGCGTCCAGCGCCAGCGGTGCCCGGCGGTCCGGGTCGGCGGCGGCGATCCGGGCGGCTGCGGCCTCGCAGCGGCCGAGGAGATGGACCAGGTGGTCGCTGTAGCCGATGCGGGGCGGCGCGATGCGGTCGGACAACTAGCGCACCCCCCGGCGGCCGCGGGCGCTACGTTCGAGCCCCCGCCGCAGCCCGTGACGCCGCCCGAGCAGATAGCCGGTCATCCCCGCCGTGGCCGCCCCGGTCCCTGCGAAGGCGAGCCGGATGATCGCCTTGCGCTCGCGATCGAACTCGACCACCGGCCATCCACGCCGGTGCGCGACCGCCATCATCGAGCGGTCGGGGTTGACCGCGATTGGGTTGCCGACGATCTGCATCATCGGCAGGTCGCTGGCCGAGTCCGAGTAGGCGTAGCACTGCTGCAGGTCGTAGCCGTGCTCCGCCGCCAGCTTGCGGATGTGCTCCGCCTTGCCCTCGCCGTAGCAGAAGGGAGCCGCGAGGCGCCCGGTGTAGACGCCGTCGACGATCTCGCTCTCGGTGCCGATGCCGCCCGTGATCTCCAGCGCCCGCGCGAGCTCGCCGACGATCTCCACGGGGCTCGCCGAGATGATATAGACGTCCCGACCCGCCTGTTCGTGCATGTCCAGCAGCGCCTGGGCCTCCGGACGGATGCGGGGCAGGAGGTCTTCGACGACGCTCGGCGCCAGCCGCCGCAGCTGCTCCGCCTGCTGACCGGCGACGGCGGACAGGATGCGATCGCGGGTGGCCTGGGACTTCTCATCCGAGGCTCCGAAGAGCTTGAACGTCAGGGTTGAGATGGCGTCGCGGGTCAGGCGGTGCAGGGGCAGCAGCCCCTCGGCGTAGACCGCCTTGGCGAAGTAGAAGGCGCTCGAGCCGGACATCAGGGTCCGGTCGAGGTCGAAGAAGGCCGCCGACGTGGTCATGAAAGAGCTCCTGGCAGGGTTTCGGTCCTAGGGCCCACCGGGTCCAAGCGCCTCGCTCTCCGGCGGCTCGTTGCGCCGCACCTCGACGACCTCGACCTCGATGTCGACGCTGTCGCCGCGACCGGCGCGCGGGCCCATCCGTGGCCAGGCCGTCCCGCCGAGCCCGATGGAGGCCTGAACGCGGCCGCGCAGGATCCGCACCAGCAGGGCGCGCGTGGGCGGCAGCAGGAGCAGCAGCCCCAGCGCGTCGCTGACGAACCCCGGTGCCAGCAGGAGAGCGCCCGCTAGGAGGATGACGGCGCCGTCGATCACCTCGCGCGTGGGGATGCGGGGTGCGGCCAGCGCCTCGCGGAAGCGGAGCCAGGCCCGAAGGCCCTCGCGCTTGACCAGCCACGCACCGGCGATCGACAGGGCCAGCAGCGCCCCGATGGTCTCCCAGCCCCCGATCAGCCGGCTCGCCTGGAGCACGACGTACAGCTCGAGCACGGGGAAGCCGAGGAAGAGCAGCACCAGGACAGCGGGCATGGGCCGATCCTGCCGCACGGGGACCCCGCTCGCACGCGACACCCTCTCGCCTGCCCGTCGCGCGCCGGTATCGCGCCGGGCGTCGCCGCAGCCACGCGGCACCCATGCGGCCGCCCGATGTTGTCCCAGACGCACATTCGAGCCAAGAACAACATCTTGGATGGGCCGTCGCCCCGATCAGCCGGGCCAGGAACGATCAGCCGGTCAAGTATTGGCCCCTGCGGGTCGATAAGACCCCTGATGGACGACAGGATCTCAGCCCAGGACAGCGCCGCCGGCCACATCGACGCCCTCGAGGATCTCCTCGGCGGCCTCGACGCCAGCGCCCCTACGGAGCGGGGCATCACCGTCTACCCGCAGCGCGTGACGCGCGCGGGCGCGGCGGTGTCAATGTCGCCCTCGCAGGCGCTGCGCTACGCCGATGATCCCACGCGGGTCGCCGCGGCGGAGCAGACCGCGAGCCCGCGTCACGTGGTTCACCCCGACGTATCTCTGGCGGAGCTGTGGAGCGCCTCCGGCGCCGCCGAGCCGTCCGCAGCGCCGCGCCCCGATGACCTCGCCAGCGCCCCGACTCCGAGGGCGCCGGCGGACGCCTTCGCCGACTTCGACGACGCCCTGCCCCTCCCGCCGCCTCCCCCGCCGGCGCAGGAGCAGGCGCCCGCGCCCCAAGACGAAACGGCCGAGTGGGCCAGCACCGCCGCGGACGACACCGTGGAGTGGGACGCCTCCGGGTGGGGTGACATCACCTGGGACGATGAGGGCTGGGAGGCCGCGTGGGACGAGCCGGCCCCTGCAGCCGTCACGCCGTCCACTCCCGCAGCAGCCGAAACCGAACCGCTACCAGCCCTCGACTCGGTGGCTCCGCTCGCCGCTCCTGCGGACCCCACGCCGGCCCCGGATGCCGCGGAGGTCGCCGTCGAGCAGGCTGACCCAGGCCGGGCGGACAGCGACACCCCGTGGTGGGTGGCGGCAGAGGCCCAGGCGCGCCCGTGGTGGCGACGCCTGCTGCGCCGCCGCTCATAGCCGCGCGGCCGCACCTGGCGCCCCCTGCCCGCCACCCGCGCCCGCGCGGCGGCCCCTCAGCGCGCCGGCGGCGGGTTGGTCGGGGGCTTGCTGTAGACCGGCACCGAGCCATCCTCCGTCAGGGCTCGGAACACGAGCGCGGTGAACGCCTCCGCGAGCTGCACCCCGACGGCGCCGCCGAGCGCCGAGGACACCTCGCGCATCCGCGGCTCGGGATCCCAGTCCAGCAGCTGGCTGCGGTGCTGCCGCAGGGCGGCGAGCTTGCGGTCGAACGTGCCGCTGACATCCACCAGGTGCGTCCCCTCGCCGAACCCGCTGAGCCACAGCTCGGAGACGTCCCAGGGCTCCAGGCCCTCGTCGATCAGCGTCAGGTCCCACAGCCGAGTCGAGGCCGCGGGGTTGATCGCGTGCAGCACCGCATCTCCGCAGACCCGGTGGTCGGGGTGGTTGATGTAGCCCCACGACGACCAGCGCACGTCCGGGTTCAGCGAGATCACCAGCTCCGGGCGGTGCCGGCGGATCTCGGCGGCGACCTGCCGGCGCAGCGCGATGCTCGGCTCCAGGTAGCCGTCGGCGTGCCCCAGGAAGGTCACGTCCTCCACCCCGAGCTCGCGGCAGGCGTCGCGCTGCTCCTCCTGGCGCAGCGCGGCCAGCCGCTCCCGCGTCATCGCCGGATCGGCGGAGCCGCTGGCCCCGTCGGTCAGGACCAGGTAGCTCACCTGCGTGCCCATCTCGACCAGGCGCGCGACCGTTCCTCCGGCCCCGAACTCGGCGTCGTCGGGGTGGGCCACAACCACCAGCGCCCGGCTGAACGGGCGGACGGGCTCCCACAACCTCGGCTGGTCGCTCACGTCGCTCCTCCTCGCTCTGCGATCGGCCAGGCTACGCGCACGGAGTCGGTAGTCTTGGAGCACCATGTCGAGCGCGCCCGTGATCGTCCCGCAGCGGACCAGCGAACCCACGGGGAAGGAGCGCGACGAGCGCGACCGCCCGTGGAACGTGATCGTCTGGAACGACCCCGTGACCCTGATGTCCTACGTCGTGTTCGTGCTGCGCAAGCTCTTCGGACATGACGAGGTCACGGCCAACCGCCTGATGCTTCAGGTGCACAACGAGGGCAAGGCCGTGGTCGCCAGCGGACCACGCGAGAAGAGCGAGCACGACGTGGCCCGGCTCCACGCCCACGGGCTCCAGGCCACCCTCTCGAGGGACTGATGACCGGAGCCGTCCGGCTTCTGCCCGGCGGCGGGCTTCGGGTCACGCTGACGCGCAGGGAGCACGCCGCCCTGGCGGCCCTGCCGGCGCAGCTGCGCGCCGTCATCGACGGCAGCGCGAACACAGACCTCGCTGAGGCCGTGCGGTCACGCCTGTTCCCGCGCGCCTACGACGATGACGAGCTCGACGCCGAGTACCGGCGGCTGGTCTCGGACGAGCTGGTCCAGGGGCGGCTCGATCAGCTGGACCTCTTCGAGAGCACGCTCCAGCGGCCGCTGCCACCCCGCGGCAAGGTGAAGCTCGACCTCGACCCGGACGAGGCCTCGGCCTGGCTGGCCGTCGTCAACGACACGCGGCTGCTGCTCGGCGCCGCGCTCGGCATCACCGACGAGTCCCACTGGGATGGCGAGCCGGACGCGTCGGACCCCGCCAGCGTCCTGCTGTGGTACCTGGGATGGCTCGAGGAGAGCCTGGTCACGGCGATGATGGGCTCGCTCTAGCCGACCGCGGTCCGCCCGGCGCCTGGGTTACTCTTGGGTAACCCATGTCCTCGAACGCCAGCCCAGACGCTGCCGACCAGCAGGCGGACCCAGGCCGCCGCTGGGGTGACGCGCGCGCCCGCCTGAGCGGGCCCGAGCGCCGGGAGCAGCTGCTCGAGGTCGCTGGCGACATGTTCGGCACGCACGGCTACCACGGGCTGTCGATGGAGCAGCTGGCCGAGGGCGCGGGCGTCAGCAAGCCGGTCCTCTACCAGCACTTCCCCTCGAAGCGCGCGCTGTACCTGGCCGTGATCCGAGCTGCGCTGGCCGAGATGGAGCGGGTCGTGCGCTCGGCCCTGGAGGGCACCGCCGACAACCGCGAGCGCATCGCCGGGGCGATCGGGGCCTTCTTCGACGTCGTGCACAACCGGCGCTTCCAGGTTCTGGTCGGCGCAGGCGAGCTGGCCGACGACGCCGTCCGCGCCGAGGTCGAGGGCTCCACGCGGCGGCTGGCCGCGACGGTCGGCAACCTGATCGCCACCGACGCCGGGCTGTCGGACGACGCGGCGCAGTTCCTCGCCTCCGCCGTTCAGGGGCTGGCCATGGAGGGCGCCCGCTGGTGGATCGAGCACCCGGCGATGGACCGCGACGAGGCCGTCCAGCTGCTCTCACGGCTGGTGTGGCGCGGCCTCGGCTCGTTCGGGCCGGACCAGCAGGGCCGGCACGAGGAGGACGAGGCGCTCGTACGACCGGTCGGGCGCGGGGTCGGACGATCGGCTTAGGCGGCGCTGCCGCCCGCGCGCACCTCGCTGCGCAGCATGCCGGCCAGCTCCTGGACCTGCGACCACTCCGCACCGGAGGACTTGGCGTACTCCATCGCCCCGCGGATCAACATGCGTGTGACGATCTCCTCGTCGGTCCACGCCTCGCAGGTGCCCTCGACAGCGATGAAGATCTCGCGCAGCCTGGCCAGCGCGTTGTCCCCGAGGCTGACCGATTGCATCCGGGATCCTTCCTAGAGCACTGGTAGGATGATTGTCAGCGTGACCGCCGACCATACCGCTTCCTCGGGCCGCGGAGCCCTTCCCGCTGGACCTGCACGGCCAGGTCGCACATCTGTCGACCGCCGCTCCGTCCGCGCCGCTGTGCGTCACGCCTTCCGAACGGGCCTGGCATGGCCCAACGCGCCCCTTCGGCGCCAGATCAAGAACTGAGGACATGACCGAATCAACCGCCACCCTCGGCGAGACCACCACCTTTGCCGAGCTCGGACTCGAGCCCGCGCTTGTGGAGGCGCTCGCCGCACAGGGCATCACCACCCCGTTCCCCATCCAGGAGATGACGCTCGGCCTGGCGCTCGCCGGGGCCGACATCATCGGTCAGGCCCGCACGGGCACCGGCAAGACGCTCGGCTTTGGGCTGCCGCTGCTGCAGCGGGTCGATCTCGACGCCGGCGACCACGTCAGCGTGCTCGTCATCGTCCCGACCCGCGAGCTGTGCATCCAGGTCGCCGACGACCTCGAGGCAGCCGGCCGGATCAAGGGCGTTCGCGTGCTGGCCGTGTACGGCGGCAAGTCGCTCGACCCGCAGATCGACGCGCTCGCCCGCGGGGGCGTGCACGTCGTGGTCGGCACGCCGGGCCGGCTGCTGGACCTCGTGCGCCGGGGCGCCCTCGACCTCAGCCAGGTCACCGGCCTGGTGCTGGACGAGGCCGACGAGATGCTCGACCTCGGCTTCCTGCCGGATGTCGAGCAGCTGATCGAGCAGACCCGCAGCGACCGCCAGACCCTGCTGTTCTCGGCCACCATGCCGTCACAGGTGGTCGCCCTGGCCCGCCGCTACATGAACAAGCCCACCTTCCTCCGCGCCGACGTGGAAGAGGTGCACATCGCGCCCAAGACGGAGCAGCACTTCTTCAGCTGCCACCGCATGGACAAGGCCGCGGTGCTCGCCCGGATCCTCCAGACACCCAAGCGCGGGCTGTGCGTGGTGTTCTGCCGGACCAAGCGGATGTGCGACATCCTCGCCGAGGAGCTGCGCAGCCGCGGCATCGCCGCCGCTCCCATCCACTCCGACCTGCGTCAGGAGTCCAGGGAGAAGGCGCTCAACCGCTTCCGCTCCGGGAAGATCGACGTGCTGGTGGCCACCGAGGTCGCAGCCCGCGGCCTCGACATCGAGGACGTCACCCACGTCGTCAACTACGACTGCCCGGACGACGAGAAGATGTATCTGCACCGCATCGGCCGTACCGGCCGCGCCGGTGCCGCGGGTGTGGCCATCACCCTGGCCGTGTGGAACGAGCTGGCGCGCCTCAACATGATCAAGCGCGCGCTCGGCATCGAGGTCGAGACGCACGAGGTCTTCTCCACCTCCCCGATCCTCGACGAGCTGTTCGACCTGCCGCCGCGCGAGCAGCGGCGCAAGTCCGCCACCGAGCCGATGGACGAGGTCGAGGAGCGCGAGCAGGCAGAGGAGCGCCAGCGCGGCGGCGCGGCGCGCCGCCGCCGCAAGCGCTCCGCGGCCCCGCGCAGCGCCGACGCCGCGAAGGCGAAGGCGAAGGCCGAGGCTCCCGCACCCCGCGCCGAGGAGCCGCAGGAGGCAGAGGAGGAGCAGCCGCGCCCGCGCGTCCGCCGACGGGTCCGCACCCGCGCCGAGAGCACCTCCAAGCCCTCGGCGGAGCAGCCCGAGGCCACCGAGGCCGCCCAGGCCGACGGGACCGGGAAGCGCCACGACCAGGACACCGGGCGGCCGGCGGTGGGCGGACCGACGCGCGTGCGCACCCGCACCCGCGTCAGGACCCGTCCGACTCCTGAGCGTCCGACCTCGGAGCGCTCGCCGTCCGCCGGCTCGACCGATGGAGGTCGCCGATCCGAGACCGCGGCCGAGCCCCAGCCCACCGAGTCGGGCAAGGGCCGCAACCGCCGCGGCAAGTCCGGCGCACAGCAGCCCGCCCGTGCGGAGAGCAGCGGCAAGGCCGGCGAGAACGGCTCCCAGCCGGCGCGCGGACGGCGCAACCGCAGCGGCCGTAACGGCCGCAACGCCGCGCGCACTGACGGAGCTCGAAGCGCCCGGGCCCGCCAGAGCCGGTACACCCGCCCCGTCGACCCCGACGAGGCCCGCGGCGACGGCCAGCCCCGGCTGCGCCGGCCGCTCGAGGTGGCGCACCTCCCCTAGTCGGAGGGTGCTCACGGAGGCTGAGCGGCGCTGTCTGCCGCTCAGCCCGTCCCGATCTCCTCCAGGGCCGCCACCAGCTCGGAGTGCAGCGCCGGCCCGGCGGCGATCACGCCCACCCCGTAGGGGCTGACCAGCGCGCCCGCCTCCGCGGCGATGAGCGCTCCGGCGGCCCAGTCCCAGCGCGACGTGTTGTCCTCGTAGTAGCCGTCCACGCGGCCGGCTGCGACAGAGCACAGGTCCAGCGCCGCCGAGCCGGCGCGGCGGATGTCCCGCACCCTCGGCAGCAGCTTGGCGACGACCGCGGCCTGGCGAGCTCGGGATTCCACCAGATAGGCGAACCCGGTGGCGATCAGCGCCCGCTCGAGCGGCACCGGATCCCGCACCTCCAGGCGCTGCTCCCCCAGCCAGGCGCCGCGCCCGCGGGCGGCGCGGAAGGTCTCGCCCGCCAGCGGGTCGTGGACGACGCCGACCACGGCGCCGGTGTCGTCCTCGCAGGCCACGCTGACGGACCACGCGGGGAGGCCGTACAGGTAGTTCACGGTGCCGTCGAGCGGATCCACGACCCAGCGCAGCCCGGTGCTGCCGGTGCGCCTGGCGCCCTCCTCGCCCAGAAGGCCGTCGTCCGGCCGGGCCGAGGTCAGCAGCTCGGTCAGCAGCCGCTCCGAGGCGTGGTCGGCCTCGCTGACCGGATCGGTTGCGCTGCTCTTCGAGCGCACGTCCCGGATGTTGCCGGCCCGGCGCAGCAGCTCGGCGCCCGCTGCAACCGCCGCGCGCGTGGCGACGTCGAGCAGCTCGTCCAGATCCACGCTCAAAGGACCACCTTCAGCCAGGCTCGGTGACGGCAGGCGGGGCACAGCGCGAACACGGGGTCCTCTCGCCACGGCAGCACGAGGAACAGCGGGAAGGCCGCGCGCACGACGGTCAGCGGGTCCAGCGGGCTGCGCGCGGAGCAGCGGCTGCAGACCAGGGCCGGACCGCGCTCTCGAGCCGGGTCCAGCCCCGCGGTCGCCCGGGCCGGCCCGTCCCCGAACAGGGCGGCGCGGCCGAGGGGATCGTCTCGGTGGCGCTGCCCGGGCGGACGGATGCGATCGAAGCCCTGCGTCACATTCCGCCTCCGACGGGTTCCGCGGCGGGGCGCCGTTGCCCGCGCCTGGTCATGCGCGCACCTCGGGGCGGCCGCCGGCGCGCTCGACCAGGTCGGGGTCGGCCTGCAGACCGAGCAGCTCGGCCGCGATCAGGCGGTATGCGGCGACGCCCGGCACGGACGAGTCGCGCGACAGGACCGAGCGACCGAAGTTCGGCGCCTCGGCGAAGCGGATGCTCTTGCGCACCGGAACGCCGACCACCGGCAGCCCGTAGCGCTCGGTCACGTCCGCCAGGATGGCCCGGGAGTGATTGGAGCGCCCGTCGAACAGCGTGGCGACCAGGCCGGCGATCTCCAGCTCGCGGTTGGTGAGGCGGCGGACGTCCTCGATGGTCTCCAGCAGCTGGGAGACGCCGCGGTGCGACAGCGTCTCGCACTGCACCGGGATCAGCACCCGGTCCGCGGCCGTCAGCCCGTTCAGGGTCAGCACACCCAGCGATGGCGGGCAGTCGAGGAGGATCACGTCGTAGGTGTCGCGGATCTCCTCAAGGGCGCTGCGGAGCACGTACTCCCGCCCGGTCCTGGCGAGCAGCGCCACCTCTGCGCCCGCCAGGTCGATCGAAGACGGGACGAGGTCCATCTCGGCGTGCTGGACGATCGTCCGCGCGATCGACTCGCGCCCGACCAGGACGTCGTGCAGCGTCGGGCTGAGCTCGTCGGGGTCATAGCCGAGGGAGAAGGTGAGGTCCGCCTGGGGATCCAGGTCGACGGCGCAGACCGCCAGCTCCCGCTCGGCAAAGGCCGCCGCCAGCGAGACGGTGGTGGTCGTCTTGGCAACCCCGCCCTTCTGGTTGGCGATCGCGAGCACCGTTGCGGCAGCCGTGATGCTCGATGCCGGCGCGCCCAATGCCACCTCCACTCGATCGCAAGCCGGAGGCTAGCAGTCCGTGCGACCGGCGCTCGCGACCCTTGGCACCCACGAGACACCGCGTAGGCGACTGCGGCGTTTCCACGATTCTTCCCCGGATCGGGAAGTCTCGGGCTTGTGAAGGCGTTCACAATCTTGCTAGGCTCCATGTGAACTGATTCACAAGCATCGGGATGAGGGAGCTCGAGATGGCGCGAGTGCTGATCATCGGGGGCGGCTACGCCGGTGTCGCGGCTGCGCGATCGGCTCGACGCGGCGGGGCCGACGTCACGATGGTGGACAGCGGCGGGCGCCATGAGCTGCTGCCGCGGCTGGCCACCGTCGCCGGTGGCAACGGCCCGACGGGGGACGCGTGGGCGCCGCTGACCGCGCTGCTGCCAGGCGTGGAGGTCGTCCGCGGAAGGGTTGTCGAGGTCAGGGAGGACGCGCGTGTCGCGGACCTCGAGGACGGTCGGGTGCTCCCCTTCGACAGCGCCGTGGTCACCGTCGGAAGCTCCGGCACGCTGCCCGCGATACCGGGGCTGGCGGACAACGCGCTGACCCTCGCCAACGCGGCCGACGCCCTGGCGGTCCGCTCCGCGCTGGCGGGCGTGCGCTCCCTCGTGGTCGTCGGCGGCGGCCCCACCGGCGTGCAGCTGGCCGGCGAGGCCGCGGCAACGCACCCGGGTCTGGAGATCACGCTCGTCGAGGCCGACCAGCGCCTTCTTCCCGCGTTCGCGCCGGCGCTGGGACGCAACGCCGAGCGGCTGCTCCGCAAGGCCGGCGTCGAGGTTCTCACCGGAGTGAGCCTGCGCGCGGTCACGCCCGACGCGGCCGAGCTGGCCGACGGCTCCCGCCTCGGCGGCCTGGTGGTGTGGGCCGGCGGCCTGGTGCCGACCGCGTCGGTGCTGGTGCCCGGCGCGGCCGGCTTCGGCGGTCGCCTCCCGGTGGACGGCGCCCAGCGCGTGGATGGCTCGGCGGTGCTGTTCGCCGCCGGTGACGCGGCCGCGCAGAGGGACCCCGACGGCGAGCTGCTGCCAGCGTCGGCGCAGGTGGCCGAGAAGTCCGGCCGCGTGGCCGGTCGCAACGCCGCCCGCGCCGCCCGCGGTCTGGCCCCCGCCGCCGGGCGCGTGCGCCACCGCGGCTGGGTCGTGCCGGTGGGCCACCGCGGCGGTGTCGCCAGCCT
Organism: uncultured Actinomycetota bacterium; assembly: GCA_964629825.1. Taxonomy (GTDB): domain Bacteria; phylum Actinomycetota; class Nitriliruptoria; order Euzebyales; family Egibacteraceae; genus CAZVUW01. Next base: position 23,427 of record CAZVUW010000018.1, on the reverse strand, counting down.
GCTCGGCGTGCGGCTCGGATTCCGCGGCAGCGGCTGGCTGGTGCCGCTGCTGCACGCGGTCATCGACCTGAAGCACCTGCAGGCCGCCGGCGGCTGGTCGGCGATCGGGCGGTTCCGGCCCGGTCAGCACCGACCCGGCAGCCTTGACATCGCCGCGGTGCTGCGCAGCGGTCGCCGGGCCGGTCGCAGCGCCCGCGCGCCGGAGCGGCCGCTGTCCGGGATGCTAGCGTCCTAGCTCAGCCGACGCCCGAGCGGATCCACACCTGGACCGCGCTCGCCACCAGCTGGACGGCGATTGCGGCGACCAGAAGCCCCATCACGCGCGTGATGAGGTTGATGCCGTTGTCCTTCAGCAGCCGCACCAGCAACGTCGAGTAGCGCAGCGCCAGGTACACCACCGCGAGCACGCCGACCAGGGCGAGCACCACGGTGATGTGCTCCGCCGGGGTTGACGCCTGGCGCATCGCCAGCATGGTCGCCGCGATCGCGCCCGGCCCGGCGAGCATCGGCGTGCCGAGCGGCACGAGCGCCACGTTGGTGCCCTTGGCCGCGTCCAGATGCGCGTCCGCGGCCGGGTGCAGCAGCTCCAGTGCGATCAGCACCAGCAGCAGACCACCGGCGACCTGCAGGGCCTCCAGGGAGATGCCGAGCAGGCTGAGCAGCGTCTGCCCGAACAGCGCGAAGGCCAGGATCACGCCGCCGGCGACGCAGACGGCCTGGAGCGCCGCGGATCGCTGGCGCTCGATCGGCTCGCGACCGGTCAGGGCCAGGAACAGCGGCACGTTGCCCATCGGGTCCATGATCACGAGCACGGTGACGAAGACCTTGGCCAGCAAGGTCAGGTCGGGTACGAGCTCGGACAGCGACAACTAGGGCCTTCCCGTGACGAGGAGCTGCGAGGCGGGCGCGGCGCGCTGATCAGATGCCGGCACCCACCGCCGAGCCGTCCAGGTCCCGCCCTCCGGTTGAGCCCAGCTCGAAGCGGTTTTCCCACTCCGGAGCATGGATCCCTGCCACGCGCGGTGGCGAGCCTTTGGCCCTGGGATCCAGGGGCATCCAGTATGGGGTCCCCTCCGTCTGTCGTCGGCGGCGCACGAGGCGCCCGGCGAGGGACGGCTGCAAGACCCCGGATTGTTGAAAGGTCTCCGAGGGGATCAGTTGGAGGACGGGGCCTCGGCGGCCCGATCGGCTAGCCAAGGGTAGCCGCCACCTCCCGCACCGTCAGCGCCCCCTGCGGGCCTCGGACGGTGCGCACAGAGACCAGCGGTCGGAACGGAGCGAGAGCACGATGAAGGTCGTCATCACCGGCGCCACGGGCAACATCGGCACCAGCGTCATCAAGCGGCTGGCAGAGGACGAGGCGGTCACCGAGATCGTCGGCATCGCCCGCCGGCCCACCTCCTGGTCGCCGCCCAAGACACGCTGGGTGTCGGCCGACGTCGCCACGGACGATCTCACCCAGGTCTTCCGCGGTGCCGATGCGGTCGTGCATCTGGCGTGGATCTTCCAGCCGACCCACCGACCGCTGGCGACCTGGAAGAACAACGTCCTCGGCTCGATCAAGGTGTTCGAGGCCGCTGCCGCCGCCGGCGCCGGCGCCCTCATCCACGCCTCCTCGATCGCCGCCTACTCGGGCCGGCGCGGCGACGAGCGGGTCGCGGAGTCCTGGCCGACGCACTCCCTGCCCACGGCCGCGTACGGCCGCGAGAAGGCCTACCTCGAGCGCGTGCTCGACGTCGTCGAGCGCGACCACCCGGGCATGCGGGTCGTGCGCATGCGCACGGCCTTCATCTTCCAGCGCGCCTCCGCCCAGGAGCAGCGGCGCCTGTTCCTCGGCCCGCTAGTCCCGGCCAGCCTCCTGCGGCCCGGGATGATCCCGCTTGTGCCGGACATGCCGGGGCTGCAGCTCCAGGCGCTGCACGCCTCGGATGCCGCCGAGGCCTACCGCCTGGCGGTGGTCAACGACGTCCGCGGCGCCTTCAACATCGCCGCCGAGCCGGTGCTGGACGCCGAGGCCCTGGCACACCTGCTCGGCGCGCGGATCGTGAAGATCCCAACCTGGGCTCCGCGCGCGGCGCTGTCGGCCGCCTGGCGGCTGCGCGCCGTCCCCGTGCCGCCCGAGCTGTTCGACCTGGCGCTGCTCATGCCGGTGCTCGACACCACCCGCGCCCGGACCGAGCTCGGCTGGGAGCCGCAGATCGACGCCCTGGACGCCGTCCGCGAAGTGCTGGAGGGCATGCAGGAGGGCGCCGGCGGCGACACCCCGCCGCTGGCGGCGAAGGCCGGTGGTCCGCTGCGCAGCCGGGAGGTCGCCACGGGCATCGGCGGCGTCGGCGGCGTGGAGCCGGACGGCCGCTGACCCAGGCCACCCCCTTGACCCCTGCCGGCGGCCGGGTTGTGATGGCCTCCACCCGACAGGAGGCCGCCGTGGACCCCGAACAGCGTGAGATCCGCCTCGACCGCAAGGACGCGCTCACCGTCGTCCACCTGCTGGAGGTGCTGGAGCGGCTCGTCCGCTCGGCGGAGCTGGACGACCACTGCCGCGACCTCCTCGCCGCCTCTGGGAAGGCCGTCTTGGAACGCGACGGCTGGCAGGCGCGCCTGGCCGCCGAGGCGGGCGCGGCAGCCGGCGCCATCCGCCAGCTGCTCGACGGCTACGACCCGGCGAGCATGGTGATCGGCTCCGCGCCCGGCCGCCCGGACCTCCCCGCCTGAGGCGCCGGCCGCCGACGTGCCCGCAGACCCGCGGGCAGCGCTCTAGTCGTCGTCGCCGACCAGGCCCATGCGGATGGCGGCGGCGACGGCGGCGGTGCGGTTGCGCGCGCCGAGGCGGTCGAAGACCTCCTGGCAGTGCGCCTTCACGGTGCGCTCGGTGACTCCGAGCCGCACGGCGATCTCGGGGTTGGTCAGCCCCTGCTGGAGATAGCGCAGCACCTCCTGTTGCCGCGGGGACAGGATCGGCTTCTCCTCGTCCTCGGGCAGCTCGATCATCTGGGTGTCGTCGTCGTCGGTCATCAGCGACGCGCGGTCCTCGTAGCGGACCTCGACCGTGCCGAACCGGATCACGTCGCCGTGGTTGATGGCGTGCGCACCAGAGATCTGCTCGCCGTTCACGAACGTCCCGCCCGTGGAGCCGAGGTCCTCGACCCACACCGCGCCGCTCTGACGGCGGATGACGGCGTGGGAGCGGCTCACGTGCGGGTCGCTGAGCACCAGGTCCGAGCTCTCCCTGCGGCCCAGGACCAGCTCGTCACCGTCCACCACCAGGGCTTTGCCACGCAGCGGTCCGTCGCTGGTGACAACGAACATCGGCAGAGGTGTCAGTCGCTTCGCGGGCCCTACCACTGCTCGATCCTTCGCCTCGCCCCGCGACCGTCCACAACCGGACGGCGGGTGCTGCTGTCCTCGCTCACTTGTCCTCGCTTCCTTCGGCGCCGTCCCGGACGCTTCCGGGAGCCGGCCCACGTTGGCTGGCCAACGCTTCCAACGCTGCAGCGCGGGTCCAGCGCTCCCCGATCTGCGAACCATCGGCGCGGCCGTGGAAGTCGCTCGATCCGGTCACCACCAAGTGTCGTTCCTGCGCGACGATTCGCCAACGATCTGCCACGAGCGGCTCGTGCGCGGGCGTGTCGGCCTCCACTCCGGCCAGACCCGCGGCGACCATCTCCTCGACCAGCTCAAGCGGCACGCCGCCGCCGTCCCCGCGCCCCGAGGCGCCCGGATGCGCCAGCACCGGCACGGCGCCCGCCGACCGCAGCAGCCGCACGGCGGCGACCGGGTGCAGCGCCCGCTTGGGCTCGTAGGCGCGGCCGCCGTCACCGATCCAGTCGCTGAAGGCGGTCTCGAAGTCAGGCACCGCCCCGATCTCAAGCAGGGCGGCGGCCAGGTGCGGGCGGCCGACCGGCGCGTCTCCGGCGATGGCCCGGACTCGCTCCAGGGTGATGTCGAAGCCGACCTCCACCAGCCGCTGGACCATGACCGCGGCGCGACGGTCGCGCTCGGTGCGAAGCCGCCGGCACTCGGCCCGGAGCTCGAGGTGGTCGGGATCGGGCCAGTAACCGAGGACGTGGACGCTGACCTCGTCCACCTCGGCGGACAGCTCGATGCCGGGGATGAGCTCGAGCCCGTGCTCGGCGCAGGCCTGCTCGGCCTCCTCCAGCCCGTCCAGGGTGTCGTGGTCGGTGAGAGCGATCGCGCGCAGACCAGCGCGGGCGGCCAGGGCCGCGTTCTCACGCGGCGTGGTCAGCCCGTCCGAGTGCAGCGAGTGCGTGTGGAGGTCTGCCGTCACCTGGTGTCCGTGGTCTGGCTGCCGCCAGGCCGCGGATCAGACGAACGCGTTGTGGCCCGTCAGGTGTCGGCCCAGCAGCAGGCGCTGGATCTGGCTCGTGCCCTCGTAGAGGGTCATGACTCGTGCGTCCCGCAGGTAGCGCGCCACGGGATACTCGTCGACATAACCGTAGCCGCCGTGGATCTGGACGGCCTTGTCGGCGCAGCGCACCGCCGCCTCCGAGCAGAAGGTCTTGGCGACGCTGGACTCGACGGTGTGGCGCTCGCCCTTGTCGTGCAGCCAGGCCACCTTCCAGTACAGGGCGCGGGCGGCCTGGACGTCTAGGTAGATCTCGGCGATCAGCTCCTGGACCAGCTGGAAGGACGCGATCGGCTTGCCGAACTGCTCGCGCTCGTTCGCGTAGCGGATCGACGCGTCCAGCGAGGCCTGGCAGATGCCGGTCGCCCCGGCGGCCAGCGAGTAGCGGCCGCTGTCGAGGGAGGTGAGGGCGATCTTGAGGCCCTGCCCCACCTCGCCGAGGCGGTAGCGGTCGGGGACGCGGACGTCGGTGAGCGTGACCTCCGCGGTGTCGCCGGCACGTAGCCCGAGCTTGCCGTGGATCGGGTGCGCCTCGTAGCCGGGGCTGTCCTGGGGCACGAGGAAGGCGGAGATGCCCTTCGAGCCCTTGGACGGGTCGGTCTGGGCGTACACGACCGTCAGGATCCCGCGGCTGCCGTTGGTGATGAACATCTTCGAGCCGTTGAGGATCCAGTCGTCGCCGTCGCGGCGGGCGCTGGTCTTCATGCTGGCGGGGTCGCTGCCCGCGTCCGGCTCGGTCAGGCCGAAGGCGCCGAGCCCCTCGGTGGCCAGCCGCGGCAGCCACTCGGAGCGCTGCTCATCGGTGCCGAACCGCAGGATCGACAGGCTCGCAAGGCCGACGTGGACGCTCACCAGCGAGCGGATCGACGCGTCCGTGCGACCCAGCTCCTCGACGATCAGGCCGTAGGAGAGGTAGTCCAGCCCCATCCCGCCGTACTCCTCCGGGATGGGCGCGGCCAGGAAGCCGACCTCGTAGAGCTTGGGGAGCAGCTCGTCGGGGAACGCCTCGCTGCGGTCGAGCTCTCGGGCGTTCGGAGCCACCTCTCGGTCGCAGAAGTCCCGCGCCAGATCGCGCACCTGCTGCTGCTCGCTGCTGAGATCGAAGTCCACTCTCCGGTTCCTTTGTGCTGGCGGCGACGACCGCCCCCGCGGGCGGTCTCGCGTTCACTCTAGGTGTTCACCAGCAGCAGGATCACGAGCACCACGATGGTGACGGCGCCGACGCCCGCGATGACCTTGGCCGCGGTGCCGGTGGAGGGCCCCTCCGCGCTGATCCCGCCCCGATCGCTTCGTGCGCTCACGAGTGCTCCTCGGGGTAGCAGACGCCGCAGGGCTACCCTGCGCGCCGATGCCGCCAAACCCCGAGGTCGCCGTCGGCGCCGTGTGCGTGCACGGCGGACGGCTCCTGCTCGTGCAGCGCGGTCGCGGCGTCGGGGTGGGCCGCTGGTCCCTGCCCGGCGGGCGGGTGCGTGCGGGCGAGACCCTGGTCGACGCCGTCGCCCGCGAGCTGGCCGAGGAGACCGGGCTGACGGGGCGCGTCGGCGAGCTCGTCGGCGTCGCCGAGCGCATGGGCCCGGACCACCACTACGTCATCCTCGACTACCGCTTCCACAGCGACGGCGCAGAGGCCGTCGCGGGCGATGACGCGGCGGATGTGACGTGGGCGAGCCGCACGGACCTCGAGCGCCTGGAGCTGGTGGATCGCCTGGTCGAGTTCCTGTCGGAGCACGGGGTGCTGGCGGAGCTCGACCCCTGAGCGCTAGCCGGCGAGGTGCCGGCGCAGGAAGGCGGCGGCGACGGGGACGAACGCCTCGGGGTGCTCCAGCAGCAGCTGGTGGCTGCCGCCGGGCAGGACCCACAGCTCCTTCTCGCAGGTCAGCCGGGAGAAGAAGCTGCGCGCCGCGGTCTCCGGCAGGGCGCGGTCGTTGCTGCCGACGGCCACCATCGTCGGCGTGGCGGCCGCGACGATGTCGGGCTTCTCCGCGCCCGCGAGCAGGATCGAGCCGAGGGAGTCGAGGTCGTAGCTGCGGACGGTCTGGGCGTGGCTCAGCACGGCGCGGCGCAGGTGCGGATCCTCGATCAGGTCGCTGTCGGCCACGACCAGCGCGGCGGGGAGCCGGATGCGCTCCACCGCCGCCGAGCCCAGGCGCCGGCGCACCCAGCCCGCCACGGGCAGCGCGGCTCCCTGTCGCCAGCGCTGGAGGACCGGCGTGACGTCGCGCAGGTCGAGCACGCCGTTGCACACCACCGCGGACAGGACGGACTCCTCGAGCGTCGCGTAGAAGGCGAGCACGCCCCCGAAGCCGGTGCCGAGCGCTCCTACCGGGCGACCCCAGCGCTCGCGCGCGAGCTCGGCGGCCGTCGCGATCGCGTCGATCGCCAGGCGGTAGGTCAGGCGCCCACGACGCCCGCCGCTGCGCCCGTGCCCGGGCAGGTCGAGCGCCACCACGTTCAAACCCTCGGCCGCGAGGCGCTGATAGGGGTCGCGGCCCGGCACCGACTCCCGCAGCACGTCGGTGGACAGCTCGAGTCCGTGGACCACGACGACGGACGGGGCGTCTGGGGGGCCGTCGTAGACCAGGGTCCGCAGCGCCGTCTGCCGGCTGGTCAGCCAGTGCTCCTGGGGACTGGTGCTGCTCGCGGGCACGGACATCTCCTACCGCTGCGCTCCTGCCGGAGCGGATCATCACACTACGCCAGCGGGGTCCGTGGCGAGATCCGATGTGCGCAGGGCCCTGGCGTCCGGCCGGTATACTGCCGCGACCGACAGGTTCCTCTGGCGGCGCTTGCCTGCGGACTGCCAGCAGACCCCTGACGAGGAGCTCTCGCCAAATGCCTCGCGCCGACCTGCACGCCGCCCTGGTGCTCGACCGGGACATCTACGAGGCCAGCCGCGTGGACGCCACGCTGCTCGACCCCGTGGTGCGGTCCTGGGGCGGCATCCCGGGCGTGGCCCGTCCGATCACGGTCATGCGCGCCTACCAGGGCCCGCAGGGCTACTACGCGGAGCACTTCGTCCTGACCGACCCGGAGGGCCGCGAGGTCGCCCGCTCGGTCAAGCAGCGCATCCGCTTGTCCGGCGAGGCCTTCGAGGACGAGTTCAAGACGGTCCTCACCGGCGTCCACCTGAGGAGCGCGGACGAGCACCGGGTGACCTTCTACCTCGATGACGAGGAGGTCGCGAGCATCCCGGTCTTCGTCGAGACCGCCCTGGGCGGCGACGCCGGCATGGCCGCCGAGGAGACCTTCAAGAAGGCGGTCGCGAAGGGCTCGGTCGTGTGGCTGACCGTGCCGCAGCCGCCGGGGGGGACGCGCCGCAAGCCCACGCCGACCGAGCACACCCAGCCGGTCTGGTTCGTGGCCGAGGGCAGCACGCTGTACGTCTTCAACGGCCCGACCGAGCAGCAGGTGCCGAACCTGACCTCCGCGAAGGAGGTCAAGGTCACCGCCCGCTCCAAGGACCTGCGCTCCAAGATCTCCCACGTGAAGGCGTCCGTGCGGATCGTCCCCACCGACGACCCGCTGTGGGACAAGATCGCCACCGCGGGCCTCGGCCGGCGGCTCAACCTGCCGGACGGCGACGGCGCGAAGGAGCGCTGGCGCGCCAACTGCACGCTGGTCGAGCTGACGCCGCACTTCGGTCGGGCCCAGGCCCCGCGCGCGGCCGCCTCCGCAGCCGCGGCAGCCCCCGCCAGCCAGGCGGCCGCGGCGCCCAAGGCCGAGGGTGCGCCGGCGCCCAAGAAGAAGGCCGAGGACGACATCCACGTCGAGGCCCAGATCGACCAGGCGGTCTACGACCAGCTGATCGCCGAGGGCAAGTCCGAGCGCATCGCCCGTGCCAAGGCCAAGGCCGCCTACGTGCGCGCCGAGAAGGCCCGGATCCGTGCGGAGCGCGAGGGCGAGTCCGCGGCCTGATCGGCTAGGCGCGCAGTCTGCGCCCGGCCGAGAGCACCAGCAGGACGACGACCCCGAGCACCAGCACGCCCCCGACGACCGCTCCGGCCACGAGCAACCACGGCAGCCTCGGGCGCAGCGACACCGCCCGCGCCTCGACCCGTTCCCCCGGCTCGACCCGCCAGGTGAGAAGCTGGTCGACCGCGTCCGGCTCGAAGCCCTCGTCGGCGTTCGCCTGGGTCACCTTCCCGGCGAGGCGGACGCTGAGCTCGTAGACGAGCGCCTCGGTGTCCTCCAGGATCGTGACCGCCTGCGCGGGCTGCACGCCCAGCTCGGTCACGGCGTCGGTGGGGTCCAGAGCGGCCGTGGCGCTGAAGCGCAGCTCATCGTCGGTCAGCTCGACGCGCAGGCTCTCCAGGAGCTTGACCTCGGGCGCCGACAGCCCCGCGGCGAGATCGCCGGCTAGGGCCTCGAGCTCGGCCGGCGACTCGAACGCCACGTCCAGGCGGACCGTCCGGCCGCCCGACTCGTCGTGGTCGTCGCGCACCTTCCACCCGCTCGACAGATCCCGGCCCACGGCGACCAGATCACCGAGGGGGTCGACACCGGCCTTCTCGGCCCGCGCTAGCAGCGGCTCATCCGCGGACAGGCTCACGGCCAGGGTCCCCGACCCGTCCGCGTCGACGTCCACGTGCATACCGAGACGCGCCTGGCAGCCGGCGGTCAGAAGCGCCAGCAGCACCAGGACCAGCCATCGGTTCTTCTTGCCGTCCAACCCCTCGCCGTCCAAACCCCGGCCGCTCCTCCGGACCTGCCCGCGCCGGCCGCCGCCGACGTTAAGCGCCGCAGCAGCGTACCGACGGGTAGAGGCAGGTCCCCGCAACGGCGGGGCGGACGCAGGGAGTCTGGCGTGAGCAACCGCGCGGGAGTCAACAAGCAGCGCCTGGGCGAGGTCCTGGTCCAGTCGGGCCTCATCGACGAGCGGCAGCTGGCCGAGGCCCTCGGCTCTGGGCTGCGGAGGGACGGCTTCAAGGAGCGGCTGGGCCAGACGCTGGTGCGCCTGGGCATCGTCACGGAGCGGGACATCGCCCAGGCCCTGTCCACCCAGCTGGGGCTGGAGCACCGCTCCGGCCACACCCTGAACCCGGACCTGGACGTGCTGGCCCTGGTTCCGCCGGCGCAGGCCAAGCGCTCCAGCCTGCTGCCCGTCGCGATCGAGGACGGCGTGCTGGTGGTCGCCTGCGCAGATCCCACCGATGTCGTCGCCATCGACGACCTGCGGCTGACGACCGGGATCCGCGACCTCCGCACCGTGGTGGTGCCCGCCTCCGAGCTCGAGGACGCGCTGAGCCGCTGCTACGGCTTCGACCGCCGTACCGACGAGCTGATCGGAAGCCTGACCGACGCCGGCGAGGATGACGACGACACGCCCGTCGCCATCGAGGAGCTCGACAGCGGGCCGATGGTCCGCCTGGTCGAGGAGATCCTCACCGAGGCGGTGGAGCGCCGCGCGTCCGACGTCCACGTGGAGCCCTCGCGGCGCGGCGCGGTGGTGCGCCTGCGGATCGACGGAGTGCTCCAGGAGCAGATGGTCGTCCCCCCGAGCGTCATGCGCCAGCTGACGGCGCGCCTCAAGCTCATGGGCTCGATGGACATCGCCGAGCGCCGGCTGCCGCAGGACGGGCGCGCCCGCTTCCAGCGCGGCCGCACCGACGTCGACCTGCGCATCTCGAGCCTGCCCTCGCTGCACGGCGAGACCGTGGTGGTGCGCCTCCTCTCCAAGGGCGCTCAGCGGCTGGACCTCACCGATGTCGGCATGTCGGAGCGGCAGCTCGGCCTGCTTCTGCGCGCGCTTGAGCGCCCCCAGGGGCTGGTGCTGATCACCGGCCCGACGGGTTCGGGCAAGACCTCGACCCTGTACGGGGCGCTGGAGCGCGTGGCCGACAGCACCCGCAACGTCATCACCCTGGAGGACCCGGTCGAGTACGAGCTGCCCGGCGTCAACCAGACCCAGGTGATGGAGAGCATCGGGCGGACCTTCGCCCGCTGCCTGCGAACCGTCCTGCGCCAGGACCCCGACGTGATCATGGTCGGTGAGATCCGCGACGCCGAGACCGCCGAGCTGGCGCTGCAGGCGTCGATGACCGGGCACCTCGTGCTGTCCACGCTGCACACCAACGACGCCCCGAGCGCCATCGCGCGGCTGCACGACCTGGGCGTCCCCTCCTACCTGATCTCCAGCTCGCTGTCGCTGGTCGTAGCCCAGCGTCTGGTGCGCCGGGTGTGCCAGCGCTGCGCCGTACCAACCGCTGCGACACAACGTGAGATGACGCTGCTGCGGCTGGTGCCGTGGGAGCTCGACGGCGCGCGCCTGGTGACCGGCGCCGGCTGCCCCGCCTGCAACCACACCGGCTACCGCGGCCGCGTCGGTCTCTTCGAGATGCTGCCGGTGACCGCCCGGCTGCGAGACCTGGTGACCGAGGGCGCCTCCGAGGGCGCGCTGCGCGCTGCGGCGCGCGAACGCGGGTTCGTCGGGCTGCGCGAGGACGGGCTCGCCAAGGCCTTCGCCGGCACCACCACCCTCGAGGAGGTGCTGCGCGTCGCCGCGGCCGATGACGACGACGTCGAAGGCCCCGCCGCGACGTCCGAGCAGACCGGCCGCGATCTGCGGTCTGAGGCGGCCACCACTACGATGGCGTGACGCGCGGCGGGGGCGGGTCCCCCCGGCCTCCTCGTCGCTGTCCACCTGCTGCCGTAGGAGCCAAGACGTGGCCACGAAGGACGAGGTTCTCCAGGCCCTCGCGACCGTCAACGACCCCGAGATCGGCCGTCCGATCACCGACCTCGGGATGGTCAAGGACGTCGCCATCAACGACGGCGTCGTCGACGTTCACGTGCTGCTGACGGTTCCCGGCTGTCCGATGCGCGACCGCATCACCGCCGACGTCACCGCGGCGGTCTCCCCGCTGCCGGGCGTCGAGCAGGTGCGGGTCAGCATGGGCGCTATGACCGAGCAGCAGCGCCAGTCGCTGGCGGAGAGCCTGCGCGGCGGCGCCGCCAAGGCCCCCGGCGGCCAGCCGATCATCCCCTTCGCGCAGATGGACTCCGACACCAAGGTGCTCGCCATCGCCTCCGGCAAGGGCGGGGTCGGCAAGAGCTCCATCACGACCAACCTCGCGGTCGCACTGGCGCAGCAGGGCCACTCGGTCGGCGTCCTCGACGCAGACATCTGGGGCTACTCGATCCCGCGGATGCTCGGCGTCTCCGGGCGGCCGGTGGCGTTCAACAACATGGTCATGCCGCTGCAGGCGCACGGCTGCAAGGTCATCTCCATCGGCTTCTTCGTCGACAGCGAGCGCCCGGTGATCTGGCGCGGCCCGATGCTGCACCGTGCCCTCCAGCAGTTCCTCGCCGACGTCCACTGGGGTGAGCTCGACTTCCTGCTGTGCGATCTGCCGCCCGGCACCGGTGACATCGCCATCTCGCTGGCGCAGATGCTGCCGAACGCCGACATGCTCGTCGTCACCACGCCGCAGGAGGCCGCGCAGCGCGTCGCACTGCGCGCCGGTCAGACCACGGCTCAGACCGGCATGAAGGTGCGCGGCGTCATCGAGAACATGGCGACCTTCGTGGCGCCCGACACCGGCAAGGAGTACCGCATCTTCGGCGAGGGCGGCGGCCAGCTGCTCGCCGCCGAGCTCGACACCGAGCTGCTCGGCTCCATCCCGATCGAGCCGCGCCTGCGCGAGGGCGCCGACGCCGGCGTGCCGCTGGTGGTCGGAGACCCCGACGCCCCGGCGTCGAAGGTCATCATCGACATCGCGGCCCGCCTGGCCAGGTCGAAGCGCTCCCTGGTCGGCAAGGCCCTTCCCCTGCAGTTCTAGACCGCCGGCGTCCGGCCGCCATGCACCCGCTCGTGGTGGTCCCCACCTACAACGAGGCCGACAACCTGGTCTCTGTGGTGGCGCGCCTGCGTCGCGCGGCCGGTGACGTCGACGTGCTGGTCGTCGACGACGACTCCCCCGACGGGACCGGTGAGATCGCCGACCAGCTCGCCGTAGGCGACCCGCACGTGCACGTGCTGCACCGCCGCTCCAAGGAGGGGCTCGGCGCCGCCTACCGAGCCGGCTTCGCCTGGGGCCTGGAGCGCGGTCACGACGCGTTCCTGGAGATGGACGCCGATCTCTCGCACGACCCCGCGGACGTCCCCCGGCTGCTTGACGCGCTGGCCGGCGCAGACCTTGTGATCGGATCGCGCTACATCCCCGGTGGAGGGGTCGTCGACTGGCCCGCCCGGCGGGAGCGGCTGTCCCGCGGCGGCAACCTGTACGTGCGGATGATGACGGGCCTGCCGGTGGCGGACGCGACCTCGGGCTTCCGGGCCTTCCGCCGCGCCACCCTCGAGGCCCTGGACGTGGCCTCGGTCCGCTCAGAGGGCTACTGCTTCCAGATCGAGCTGGCCCTGGCGGCCTGGCGCGCCGGCTTCCGCGTGGTCGAGATCCCGATCACGTTCACCGAGCGGCGCGCCGGCGCCAGCAAGATCAGCCGCCGCATCGTGGTCGAGGCGGTCCTGCGGACGGCGCTGTGGGGCCTGACGGGCCCGCGCCGCCCGGCCCCACCGCCACCTACGAGCGTCGCCGCCTCCGGGCCGGCAACACCCTGAGACGTTGAGTGCGGCCGGGAGCCCCGGCCGCACTCAACTCCTTGGGAAGGATCTGGTCCTAGCTGCGGAACTCGAAGATGGCGGTGTGCTCGCTGCCGTCGATCAGCTGCAGGATGAATTCGCGGCACGTGCCACGCCAGGCCTTCTCGGTCTTCCAGCGGTAGATGTAGACGTCCAGCAGGTGGTGGTACTTGAGCGTCACCGCGCCGGGCGTCCGGGTCGGCTCGCCGGGGCCGTCGTCACCGCACGGCCGTGAGCGCGGGTAGCCCTCGGCGATGATGTCCATGCCCTTGAAGCCGTCGAGGCTGAAGGTCAGCGACACCGCGGAGGAGCCCTTGAACTGGGTGTTGACCTCCGGTGGGTTGACGATCGGCGGACGGAAGCCGTCGAAGTCCCAGGACGGGGTCAGACCGACGATCACGGCGTCGTGGTCGGAGGAGCGGTAGGCGTCGGGTGCGTACAGCGTCTCGACGTGGTTGTCCGACTTGAACTCGACGTTGTAGTCGAGCGCGACGGGCTCGTCGGCGTTGGTGTGCCACTCGGTCACGCCCTTGATCTGCGGCAGCAGCGCGGGCGAGGCCAGCGCGTGGTCGAGATAGCCGGACTGGCCCTCGAACACGTAGGAGTAGGCGCTGTCGCCGGCGAAGGCAGCGAGCAGGTTGGTGTAGCCCGCCGCCTCGAGCGCCCGGATCGGATCCTCCTTGGCGTAGGAGTTCAGGTCACCCACGATCAGGAAGTCGGGGTCGCCCGAACCGGTCGGGTCGGAGGCGAGCCAGCGCGCCAGAGCCCGCGCGGCCCTGGTCCTGGTCTGGTTGCAGTTGCCCTGGCCGTCGCCGGTGTCGGGGTCGCCTTCGCAGGGAGAGCCCTTGCTCTTCAGGTGGTTCGCCGCGACCGTGAAGGTCGTGCCGAGGTCGTTGTCCCGGAAGGTCTGTGCGACCACCGGGCGGCTGAGCGAGTCATCGAAGTCGGGATCAACCGCTCTGGTCAGGATCGCGTGCTCACCGACAGGCGTGACGCTGCCCGGCTTGTAGATCAGCGCGACCTTGATCTCATCCGTGCCGACCACACCGGTGTCGATGAAGTCGTAGGTGCCGGGGCCCATCGCGTCGTTCAGCCCGGCGACGAGATCCTCGATCGCGCTGTTCGGCGGGGCGTCGTTCTCGATCTCGTTGAGGGCGACGATGTCAGCGTCCATCTCGACCAGCGCGGCGATGATCTTCGCGCGCTGTCGGGCGAACTCGAACGGGGAGCTGGCCCCGCGCGAGGTTGGGAAGCCGCCTCCGAGGCCGTCGCCGTTGAAGTAGTTCAGGACGTTGAACCCGGCGACGCGCAGCTTGCCGCCGACGTCCTCCGGCTCGGCGGGGCGCGGGTTGGCGGAGACGAAGGTCGGCTCGGCGCCGTCTATCGGCTGGATTCGGTAGACGGAGAAGCGGTACTCGAGCACGCCCGTCACGCCGTCCGGCACGATGTCGCCGACGCGCAGTGTGTTGGACGCGGACAGCCCGCCCGCCGGGTAGCGGGTCGGGTCGATGTTCTGCTGGTTGTTGGCGTCGTCGAGCAGGATGCGGCTGCGGGCGTTGAGGTCGGCCCGCGCAGCGGCGTCGGCGCCGGGCTCGACCAGGTGGGTCGGCTGGAAGAGGCGGCCGCCGGCCGACAGCGACACCTCGCCGAAGCGGGCCAGGGTGAACACCTCGGTGACGGTCAGCTCGCCCGGGACGGTGACGAGCATGCCCTCGTAGCGCTCCCAGTGGTCGAGCGAGGGCACGGGCAGCGTCACCGTGCTGCTGCTGACGAGGTCCGCGGCGTCGTCGTCGCAGATCTGGACGCTGGTGACGGAGCCGACCTCGGTCTGCCCGTTGAACTCGCCCACCGTTCCGCGGACCCGGACGAGGTCGCCCTGGTCGACCGGGAAGGACGTGTTGAACACGAAGACGCCTTCGGAGGTGGCGGGGTCATCATCGGCGTGGGCGTCCTCCTCCTGGACGAAGAAGCCGCCGAACTGGCCGGGGCCCTGGTAGTCGCCGACCACGACGCCCTCGATGCTGACGACCGCGCCGGGCATCGGCGTGGACGCGCCGGAGCCCTGGACCGCGGAGATCCGAGTCGCGGGGTCGCCGCAGACGCTGGTGTCCACGGTGCTGAACGTGAACGAGTGGTCCGCCGTCATGGTGTCCGGCGGGTCGTCGGTGTCCACATCGCTGACCGCGGTTGCGGCCACGGTGACGGTGCAGCTCTCCCCCGCTCCGAGGTCGCCGTCGGGGTCGAGGATGAAGATCGTCGGGCCGCCGCTCACCGTGAATGTGCGCGGGCCGGTGACGGTGCAGCTCAGGCTGAACGCGCCGGCTCCGACGGTCACCGGCTCCGAGAACGTGATGCTGATGTTGGCGTCCAGCGCGACATTGCCTGCACCGTCGGCGGGGTTGGTGAGGGCCACCGCGGGAGCAAGATCACCACCGGCGACGGTGTGGGAGCCCAGACCGGCGAAGGTGTTGGTCGGCAGGCCGTCCCACTCGGCGGCCGGGTCGAAGGGGTTGCTCCCATCGGGGTCGCCCGCCAGCACGGTCGGCTTGCGCCGCAGGGTGGCGTCGACCGTGATGGTGGGTGCCGTCCCCCAGGCGGTGCCCGGGTCCTCGGCGATGCGGCCGATGACGTCCAGGACGGTGGTGCCGCGGCGCAGCACGACGGCGTCGTCGCCGTTGAACCAGCCGGCCCCGTTGGTCTGGTCCGCCAGGGCTAGCAGTGCCGGGTCCGTTCCGGTCGTGGAGTTCACGACCACGTGCACGTCGCCGTCGGCGACGGTTCCCGCGAGGTTGATGGTCAGCCCCGGGGTCGACGACCCGTTGAAGAACATCTGGATGTTGTAGCCAGCGGCTGCCAGGTCGACCGCGGCGCCCGTGCCGTTGTAGATCTCGAGCGCCTTGTTGGTGCTGGTGCCCTCGACGTACTCGGAGATGAACAGATCGTCTGCGGCCTGCGCGGCCACGGCCGCCGACGCCGCGGCGGGGGCTGCCGCTGGCAGCAGCGCGGCGATGAGGACCGCCGCGACGAGCGCGAGGAGGGCTGGGCGTAGGTGGCTGCCCGCGGCAGCGGGCTGAGCGGTGGAGCGCACGTCGGACCCCTTCCCGGGATGTGCGGGACCCGCATCCCGCCAGGTGCGCGCATGCTAACGCCGCCCGCCGACGGCACAACGGAGAAATCGCGCGACTCGGGCCGGCGGTTCAGGCCCTGCCCGGGCCGGGTAGTCCCCAGGTGAGGCTCGGACCGTCAGGAGTGCTCCATGGCAGGAGCGAAGCTTGAACGTCCCCTGCGCGGCGACGGCCGCGTGATCGCCGGCGTCTGCGCCGCGCTGGCGGACCGCTTCGGCATCAGCCGCGGCGTCGTGCGGCTGGCCTTCGTGGTGTTCGGGCTGGTGGGGGCAGGCGAGCTGGCCTACGTCCTGCTGTGGATCATCATCCCGAACGCACCGCGGTGGCGGTGGCCTCGGCGCTGAGGCCCCACGCCTGCGCGATCAGCTCGAGGCTGCGGATGCGGGCTTCCAGCCCGTGGGTGATCGTCGACAGCATCAGCTCGTTGGCGCCCGTGTCCTCGGCCAGGCGCCGAAGGCCCTCGGCCACCTGCTCGCCGGTGCCCACCAGGTGATTGCCCGGCAGCAGTCGTGCCACCGACAGATGCGGGTGCACGGCCGCATCCTCAGGGGTGTGCAGCGGACGGACATCGCCGGTGCGCAGCCCCAGGCGCATGAGCAGGGCGGGTCCCGCCTGCAGATCCGCCTCCGCCTCGGTGTCGGCGGCGATCGTCGCCGCCGTCACGATGACGTAGGGCTCCTCCAGCACCGCCGAGGGGCGGAAGCGATCGCGATAGGCGGCCACGGCGTCCAGCGTCCCGCCCATCCCGAAGTGGTGCGCGAAGGCGAACGGCAGGCCCAGCACCCCGGCCAGCTGCGCGCTGTAGTCGCTGGAGCCGAGCAGGACCACCGGCGGGGACGAGGTCGGAGCCGGCGTGGCCGTGAGGTGGTCGTGACGGTGCTCCAGAAGCGCCATCAGCTCGCTCAGGTGCCGGGGGAAGTCCTCGGCGCCCAGCCCCTCCGGTGAGCGGCGCAGGGCCGCGGCCGTCCGCGGATCGGTACCCGGCGCACGGCCGATGCCGAGGTCGATGCGTCCCGGGTGCAGCGCCTCGAGCAGCGCGAACTGCTCGGCCACGACCAGGGGCGGGTGGTTCGGCAGCATCACGCCGCCGGAGCCGACCCGGATGCGCTCGGTCGAGGCGGCTACGTGGGCGATCAGGACCGCCGGGCTGGTTGAGGCCACCGACGGCATCGCGTGGTGCTCGGCGACCCAGATGCGGCTGTAGCCAAGGGCCTCGGCACGTTGCGCCAGCACCGTGGTGGCGTTCAGCGCGTCGGCGCTGGTCTGGCCCTCGCCGAGCATGGCGAGGTCGAGCACGGACAGAGAGATCTGCTCGGTCATGGCCGTCCCAACCGACCAGCGGGCACGGGCATTCCCGCCGGCTCAGGCAGCGAGGTCGGGCGCGTCGCTCTCGACCGCGGCATCGCCCGCGCGCGGGCGAGCCAGCGCGCGCATCCCCAGGGCGCCAGCGGTCGAGAACGCGGCGTCCAGCGCGGCCCGCGGCACGGCCGCGATCGGGCCGCGCCACAGCGCCGACAGCAGCAGCCCGAGGCCTGCACCACCGATCACGTCGGTCGGGTAGTGGACGCCGACGTAGACGCGGCTGATCGGCACGTGCGCCGCGAGCAGCGCGAAGAGAGCACGCGCCGGACGCCGGGAGCTGCGCTCGGCCAGGTGGCTGAGCACGGCCGCTCCCACGGCGGCGTGACCGGACGGGAACGAGGACCCGGTCGGCGGCCGGATCAGGCGGCGCACCCCGTCGGCCTCATAGGGCCGCTGGCGGCGCACGCGCGTCTTGGAGCCCTGCGCGACCCCCCAGGTGGCGAGCCCAAGCCCCAGCACGTCGAGCGCGGTGCGCCGGCGACCGGCCGCGGCCAGCACGGCGGAGATGCCGACGACGGCGTAGACCGAGCCGAGGTCGGTGGTGTCGGTGACCGCCCGGTCCAGCAGCGGGGTGCCGGTGCGGCGGATGACGTCACCCACCCGCACGTCGGCGCGCTGCACCGCCGGGCGGGACAGCGCCTTCCACGTACCCCCGAGCAGGGCCGCCCCGGCGACTGCCTTCAGCGGCCAGCTGGCGCGCTTCCTCACGTGGCGTCGGGGTCGAACGGCGCCGGCGCGGTCGGGACCGCCAGCTCGGCCGCTCGGGCGCGGGCAGCCTCGAGGTCGCCGGCCGCAGTGGCCCCTGCCGGCTCAGGGGTGAGGGAGGCGGTGCGCTTCAGCTCCTCGGTCGTCCCGCGCAGCTCACCGGCGGCCTCCCGCAGCTCCTGCAGGTCGGCGGACCGCTTCAGCTCGTCCATGGTGCTGCGCGCCTCGCGCCGCACGGCGCTGATGGTCTTGCCGACGCTCTTCGCGATGCCGGGCAGCTTGTCGGGGCCGAAGATCAGCAGTGCCAGGACCGCCAGGAAGGCGATCTC
The DNA here is from genome assembly GCA_964629825.1 of uncultured Actinomycetota bacterium. GTDB lineage: Bacteria > Actinomycetota > Nitriliruptoria > Euzebyales > Egibacteraceae > CAZVUW01. The sequence continues at coordinate 4,962 of CAZVUW010000018.1, read as the reverse complement.
CCACATGCCAGGTGTGCTCACAACAGGCTCGCTTTCAGCTTCTCGGTTCGTAGCGGCCAGCCATGCACGGGGGCTCAGCTGACGGGGCGCTCCGCCAGCTTCACCTCGACCGTGGCCTCCTCGCCTTGCCGAATGTAGGTGACGTCGACGACGTCGCCCACCTCATGGTTGAGGATCACCGCTATGAGGTCCTGCATGGAGGCGATCGGCTCACCGCCCAGCCCCGTGATCACGTCGCCCTCTCGTAGCCCTGCTTGTGCGGCGGGGGTGTCTGGGAGCACGCGCTCCACGTAGGCGCCCTCAGGGACGCCGACGCGCTCCGCGATCTCGGCGCTGACGTCGGTGCCCTCGATGCCGAGGAACGGGTGCTGCACGTAGCCGCGCTCGATCAGCTGATCGGCAACTTCGGTGGCGATGTTGACCGGAATGGCGAACCCCACCCCCGCGTTCGACGTGCCGCCCTGGGTGAGGATGGCGGAGTTGATGCCGATCAGCTCGGCCCGTCCGCTGACCAGCGCGCCGCCGGAGTTGCCGGGGTTGATGGGCGCATCGGTCTGGATCACGTTCGGGAGCGTCAGGGGCCGCCCGTCCGGGCCGCCGACGCGGATCTGGCGGTTGAGGGAGCTGATCACCCCGGCGGTGACCGTGCCCTCCAGGCCGAAGGGGCTGCCGACTGCGACGGCCAGCTCGCCGACGCGCAGAGCGGTCGAGTCGCCGATCGGGATCGCGGTCAGCCCGGTCCGCTCGACCTTGATGACCGCGAGATCGGTGTCCGGGTCGGTGCCGACGACCCGGGCGCTGCGCCGATCGCCGTCGGCGAACAGAACCTCCAGCTCTCCCCCGCCGGCCACGACGTGGTTGTTGGTGATGATGTGGCCGTCCGAGCGGTACACGACCCCGCTGCCGTTGCCGCCCTCGAGTCCGGGGATGGCGCTCTCGGTCCGGTTGCTGATGTTGATCTGCACGACCGTCGGGAGGACGGACTCGGCCACGGCCGCGACCCGGTCGATGCTGTCGCCGACGGAGCTGTCGAGCTCGATCGTCGGCGACAGGCGCTCCTGGCTGGCCACAGGCGCGGCCTGCGGGGACTCCAGCTCGGCCAGGCGGTCGTCTAGGTAGAGCAGCACGCCACCGCTGCCGAGCAGGGCGCCCAGCAGGGCCGCGATCAGGGCGACGAAGGGGATGCTCCAGCGGCGCTGCGGTGGCGTGGGCTCGGGCTCCGGAGCGGGCTCGGGCAGTGCGTACGGCTGGGTGACCGCGAAGGGCTCCGGCTCGGCATACCAGTCGTCGAGGTCAAGCCGCGGAGGCGGGGGCTGAGGCCAGGGCAGAGGCTCCTCGTGCTCGAAGGGCCCTGCTGAGAGGTCGTCGGTCACCCGGGGTCCTGTCGGTGGGCTGTGCTTCCTTCGAGAGTAGCCCTGGACTCCTCTAGGTAGTCCTCCCGGGTGGTCGTCAGCGAGCGAAGGAGGTGGCCCAGGACCACAGGCGGCCGAGGCCGCGGCCGAGGCGCTCGAACAGCCCCGGCGGCTCGGGCTGCGGCAGCGCTGCTGTGAGCGCGATCAGCTCGGCCGGCGGCGCGTCACCCACGAGTGAGTAGGTGCGGCCGTCCGCCTCCCACAGCAGGCGGTAGGGCACGGCTCCGGGCCACTCGTACAGCGGGTGCTCGACGTCCTCGACGAGCCGCGCACCGGGCGGCAGCGAGGACCAGTCCGGCCGGCCCTTCTGCTGGAACACCGACACGACGTAGAGGCCATCCCCGTACACGAGCTGCAGCGGCTGGCTGCCGTCGGCCTCGACGGTGTAGGCCCCGAGCGGCGCATACCCGCCCGGCAGGGACGGCGGCACCGCCCAGCCGGCCTGCCTCAGCGCGGCGAGCCCGCGGTCGTCGACCGGCCTGGCGGCGGGCGCCTCGATGCTCTCGGCCGTCTCGGCCCAGGTCGTGTCCTCGGTGGTGTCCTGGGTCCTGTCGTCAACCTCGTCATCCGATGCCTCGGCCAGGAGGTCGTCGCTGGTGTTGGGACCGGGTCCGGGGGTGAGGTCAAGCGAAAGGTAGGTCGCGAGCCGAACGGGCTGCTCGTCGTCGGTGAAGGTCTCGCGCCGGACCAGCAGCCCGGACTCCTCATCGATCCAGAGGCGCTCACGCAGCGCGCCGTCGACGCGGCGCCGCACCTCGAGGATCGTGCAGGGCCGGTCCATGAGGTCGTCCGTGCCGACGACGGCGACCTCGTACTTGTGGCCCAGCCGCCGCAGGAGATCGAGCTCGTTGCGCCCGAGGAACCGCTCGTTGCGCACCACCGGCGAGTCCAGACGCAGACGCAGGGCCCCGCCCAGCTCCAGACCCCCCTCGCCGCTGCTGCGGACGCGGGCCTTGACCATCCGCGGCCGGTCCTCGTCGAGCTCGACCAGCAGGGTCTCACCGCTGTACGGGACGCTTCGGGTGGCCTCGACCGCGCGCTCGAGCACCTCGCGCCAAGCCTCGGCCTCGGATGCCCATGCCGGCGCCGCTCCGACGAGCGCAACCGGCAGGGCGATCACCATCGCCACCACCGCTCGGCCACGACGCCGAGCGGCCTCGGGCGAGGTGGCGATCCTCACGGACCTACCTCCACGCCCACGGGCATGAACGTGGCGCTGTTGATCGTCTGCACGACGTGATCGGCCACGAAGTCGTCCAGCGGGACGGTCACGATCTCGGCCTCGGGTGACGGTTGGCCGCCGAGCGAGAAGGCGGCACCTGCCAGCAGACCGCCGGTCAAGGCGAGCGTCGCGCCGACGCGGGCGAGCGGTCGGCGGGCCGGCTCGGTCCCCAGCACGCGCTCGGGGTGCAGGCGGACGCCGTCGGGCAGCCGGCGGACCGGCATGCTCCGCACCAGGTTGCGGACGTGGGCGAGGTCCCGCGCCTCGGCCGCGCAGCGGTCGCAGACGTCGAGGTGAGCGGCGACGGCGGTCGCCTCACCGCCGGTCAGCTCCCCGTCCAGGTGGGCGGATAGCAGTGGTTCGATGCGCGTGCAGTCAGACATCGCCGTGCCCCCTTCGACGGCGCCGTGTGGGCGGCGAGGGGTCGGGGGACTCCCCGTCGTCGGGTCCGACCAGCTCGAGGTGGTCGCGCAGCTGCTTGCGACCGCGGTGGATCCGGGACCGGACCGTGCCGAGCGGCCAGCCGGTCACCTCGGCGATCTCCTCATAGGTGAGACCCTCGACGTCGCACAGCACGACGGCGAGCCGGAAGTCGGCCGACAGGGTGTCCAGGCCGCGCTCGAGCCGGGCCTCAAGGGTCCTGCGCTCGATGACATCGGCCGGTCCGGGGTCGTCGGTGGCGGGCGTGCGCCACTCCTCCTCGGGCAGCGGCTCCATGCGGATGCGCGCCCGGCGGCGGACCATGTCCAGGAACAGGTTCTTGGTGATCCGATACAGCCAGCCGTCGAAGGTGCCGGGCTGGTAGCGGTGCAGGTTGCGACCCACGCGGACGAAGACGTCCTGCGTGAGGTCGGCGGCCTCCTCGGCGTTGCCGGTGAGCCGGTACGCCACGCCGTAGATCTTGTCGCCGTACTGCGAGGCGACCTCGTCCCACGAGGGGCGAGGATCGCTGTCGTCGTCGCGGCCGCGCGTCGGCTCGTGCGGCGCGCCGTCCCCTCCCGCTGGGGTCACCGGCCCTCCGTCGCTCGGTTGCCGGTCGCCCATGGGCGACCGGTCGCTGTCAGGTCGGACGTCGAGTGTAGTGGGGGTCATCCGGCCCGGGGAGGGCCGCGCGATCGGTCGGACAGGCATGGTCTCAACAACGCGCCGGGCCCTCCCGCGGGTTCCCCGGAGCGCCGCCGGGTTTCGCCGCTCCCTCCGACGTGGTTACCTTCTGTCGTCTGCGCTGGTCAGGCGCGGTTGGAAGGCGAACAGGAGCATCTCGTGGAGATCGACGAGCGGACGGCCGCCTACCTGCGGGACTTCCAGGAGGCCGAGGACGAGCCCCTGCGCGCGGCCCGCGCCCGCAGCGAGGAGGCCGACATCCCCGCCGTCCCGCACGAGACCGGCGCCCTGCTCCGCTTCCTGGCCCGCGCCACGAACGCCAAGAACGTGGTCGAGGTCGGGTCCGGCGGCGGCTACAGCGGCTTGTGGCTGCTCGGCGGCATGGATCCGCGCGGCTCGCTGACCACCATCGAGATCGACGCCGAGAACCAGGCGCTGGCGCAGCGGGCGTTCGCCGAGGCCGGCGTCTCCGACCGGGTGCGCTCGATCATGGGTGCGGCCACCGCCGTGCTGCCGCGCCTGGCCGACCACGCCTACGACATCGTCTTTCTGGATGCGGTCAAGTCCGAGTACCCCGAGTACCTGGAGCATGCCCGCCGCCTGCTGCGCCCGGGCGGGCTGCTGGTGGCCGACAACGTCCTGTGGAGCGGGCGCGTGGCGGACCCGTCGGTCGCCGACGAGGACACGGTCGGGCTGCGCGAGTTCAACCGCGCGGTGCACGAGGACGCCGCGTTCGCCCCGCTGCTGTTCCCTACCGGTGACGGCGTGCTGGCAGCGGTCTACAAGCCGTGAGCGCGGCGGGATCTGAGGCTGTGGGGGTCCGCTGTGGGGTCTGACGAGCGCGCTGTGCGGCACTGGTGCCTGACCACCAGCCCGGACAACCTGGCCCGGACCGCCGAGCTGGGCTGGGAGCTGCAGGGCCTGAAGTCGCGCCGCGGCCCGACCGCCCGGGCGCTGTCCCCCGGCGACACGATCACCTACTACGTGACGGGCGCGAAGGCCTTCGGCGCCGTTGTCGAGGTCACCGGCGAGGCCTTCGAGGACCACACCCCCATCTGGGTCGGCAAGAAGCCCGACGAGGACTACCCCTGGCGCTTCCCCATCCGCCGCCTCGCCGGCAGCGCCGACGAGGCCGACTGGGTCCCCGTCATCGACCTGCTCGACGGCCTCGAGCACCCCCGCCGCTGGCCGGCCGAGCGCTGGCACCTCGCCTTCCAGGGCAAC
>CAZVUW010000017.1:40726-40982 GCA_964629825.1 uncultured Actinomycetota bacterium | reverse complement strand
CGCCTGCCCCGCCTGCAACGGCGCCGGGGTCATCTACATGGACCTGGTGATGATGGCCGGGGTCGCCACGACCTGCGAGGAGTGCGAGGGTCGGCGATTCCAGGCGGCCGTGCTGGAGTACAAGCTCGGCGGCCGCAACATCAGCGAGGTCCTGTCCATGTCCGTGACCGAGGCCGAAGAGTTCTTCGGCTCGGGCGAGGCGCGGACGCCTGCCGCCCACAAGATCCTCCAGCGGCTGGCGGACGTCGGCCTCGGC
>CAZVUW010000017.1:0-40716 GCA_964629825.1 uncultured Actinomycetota bacterium | reverse complement strand
ATCTACGTCCTCGACGAGCCGACCACGGGTCTGCATCTGGCGGACGTGGAGCAGCTGCTCGGAATGCTGGACCGCCTGGTGGACTCCGGGAATTCGGTCATCGTCATCGAGCACGACCTGGCAGTGATGGCGCACGGCGACTGGATCATCGACCTCGGACCCGGCGCCGGCCATGACGGCGGTCGGATCGTCTTCGAGGGGCCGCCCGCGGAGCTGGTCAAGGCGCGTTCGACGCTGACGGGTCAGCACCTGGCCGACTACGTCGGCGCCTGACCCAACGCCTGGATGCTGTTCTTGGCGTGCATGTGCGCCAAGAACAACATCGAACACCTGACGGCGAGCATCCGACGCGGCCCGGTCTGCGGGACTGCGGGAGCCGCTTCCTTCATTCCCCGATAAGATACATTATGTAAAGTGGCTCAGCCGAGGGCCGAACCTCGCCACAGCAGCGGATGTTCGGCCCCCTACTGCTTGCCCGAGCGCATGCGCTCGACCTGCTCGCGCGCGTTGCCCCAGGCGATCGCGATGGCGCCGCTCCCGACCATCGGAGCGGCGATCAGCCACAGCACGATCCCGATCCGCTCGTCGGCCGGAAGCAGCCCGAGGATGCCGAGCAGCGCGCCCAGCGCGATCATCGCCAGGGCCGGGCGGCGCTCGTCGGGCGTCAACTGCGGTCCTTGGACCCCCGCGCCCAGCTCCACGGGTACTCGGGGTCCTCGACCTTGCGCGCCGCGGGCGCCAGGTGCAGCGGCCGGAACGTGTCGAGCATCACGGCCAGCTCCTCGGTGCCCGGCTTTCCGATGGCGGCCTCGATCGAGCCCGGCTGCGGACCATGGGTGAAACCGGATGGGTGCAGGGAGATGGAGCCCACGTCGATCCCGGAGCCGGCGCGGCTCATGAAGTTGCCGTCGGCGTAGAAGATGACCTCGTCGGAGTCGACGTTGGCGTGGTTGTACGGGACCGGGATGGCCTCCGGGTGGTAGTCGTACAGGCGCGGGACGAAGCTGCACACGACGAAGTTCGGGCCCGCGAAGGTCTGGTGCACCGGCGGCGGCTGGTGGATCCGGCCCGTGATCGGCTCGAAGTCGTGGATCGAGAAGACGTACGGATAGAGGCAGCCGTCCCAGCCGACCACGTCGAACGGGTGGTGGGCGTAGGTGTAGCGGGTCAGCCCCCCGCGGTGGCGTACCAGCACGTCGGTCTCGTCGCCCTCGACGACCAGCGGCTCGGTCGGCCCGCGCAGGTCCCGCTCGCAGTAGGGCGCGTGCTCCAGGAACTGACCGGTGCGGGATAGGTAGCGCGAGGGCGGGCCCACGTGACCGCGCGCCTCGAACACCAGGGTGACCAGCGGCTGCGCACCCTGCTCCAGCACCCAGCGATGGGTCGTGGAGGTCGGGATGACCACGTAGTCGCCGGAGCGGACGTCGAGGCGCCCGTAGACCGTCTCGAGCACCGCCTCACCCGAGTGCACGTACACGAGCTCGTCGCCGATGGCGTTGCGGTACAGGGGGCTCGTCTCGGTGGCGGCGACGTAGCTCATCCGCACGTCGTCGTTGGCCAGGAGCAGCGCCCGCCCGGTGATGACGTCACCGCCCGCGGGCAGCTCGGGCGTGCGCAGGTGCCGCGGCAGCAGCGGGTGGTTCGCCTCAAGCTGGTCGTCGGCGGTGGGCACGGCCTCGGCGGCGACGATCGCCGTCGGCAGATGCCGGTGGTACAGCAGTGACGAGTCGGAGGAGAAGCCCTCCTCCCCCATCAGCTCCTCGGCGTACAGACCGCCATCCGGGTTGGGAAACCTGGTGTGGCGCTTGGGCGGGATCTCGCCGACCTGGCGGTAGTAAGTCATCTCCGTGCCTCCCCGAGGGTCTGCCTAAGACTACCGAGCAGTGCGCGGCTGGTGAAGCGCGCGAGCGCCGCGCGGACGTCGTCACGGGACTCTTGGAGCCGGTCGCGTGCGCCGGCTCCTCCGGCGGTGCACGCTGCTGCGATGACAGACCTGACCAGCGGGCCGAGGGCCCCCGATGAGCCACCCGCTGTGGCGGAGGCGCTGCTCGCGGCAGGCCTGCTGCGGGTTCGGGCGGGGGACGGATAGGGCGTGCTGGGCCGGGTGCCGCCGGTGGTGCGCCGGCTCGCCGCCCTGTGCGCAGCCGGAGCGCTGGCGTCCGCCTGCGTCGGCGGGCCGGACGGCCCCGTGGTTCTGCTCGGGGGCGACGTGCACGGCGAGTCCCCGATCGCCGAGGCTCTGAGCGCGGGCCGGGCACCGCTGAACGGGCTGGCCGAGGATCTTGACGACGCCGACGTCGTGATCGTCAACCTGGAGACGCCGGTGGGACCCCCCGGAACCTCGGCCGACAAGGACATCATCTTCCGCGCCGACGAGGCCCTGCTGGAGGGTGTGGCCGCAGCGGGCGTCGACGTGGTCAACCTCGCCAACAACCACGCGCTCGACCAGGGGCCCGACGTGCTCGAGGAGACAATCTCCGCGGCACAGCGACACGGCCTCGAGGTGGTCGGCGCCGGAGCGGACGCGGAGGCTGCGTGGGCGCCGGCGCTGCTGGAGGTGGGCGGCGAGATAGTCGCCGTGCTGGGCATGAGCGACGTCGTGCCGAGCCCTGCCTGGGAGGCGGGCGACGGCCCCGGGATCGCCTCCGCCCTCGACCACGACCGCGCGGAGGCCGCCGTGCGCGACGCCGCCGGCCGGGCGGACCACGTCGTTGTCACGGTCCACTGGGGCAACGAGTTCCGCGAGTGCCCGTCGATCGTGCAGACCGAGCTGGCGCACCGCCTGATCGCGGCGGGCGCAGATGTCGTCGCCGGCCATCACCCCCACGTTGTACAGGGTCTCGAGCAGCGCGGCGACGCCGTCATCGCCTACAGCCTGGGCAACCTCGTCTTCTACGCGGCGACCGAGGACACCCGCGAGGCCGCCTTGCTCCGGGTGGAGCTGGGCGACCAGCCCGCCCACGAGCTCCTGCCCGTGGTGCTCGACAGCGACGGCCTGCCCCGAACCGCCGCCGAGGCCGCCGCCGAGCGCATCCTCGAGCGGATTCGCCAGCGCTCCCCCGGCGGCGGCACCTGCCCGGCTGCGGTGTGGGAGGGGTTGCCTGAGCGCAGCGGCGGCTAGCGGCCCGCGCCGGACCCTGGCCGCATGGGCCGCGCCCCGACAGCGCCATAGCATTGGGGCAGCGAAGCCCCATCCCTCGAGGAGGCAGCATGCAGACCGAGACCATCTCCGTGCCCGAGATCCACTGCGATCACTGCAAGATGTCGATCGAAGGGGCGCTCAACCCCCTGGAGGGCGTCTCCAGCGCGGTGGTGGACGTGCCGAACGCGACCGTGAAGGTCTCCTACGAGCCCGAGCAGGTCTCACGCGAGCGGCTGGTCCAGGTCATCGAGGAGCAGGGCTACGCCGTGCCCGCCCAGCCCTAGCACCACGCGCCGGACGCACCGGCCGCCGGGGCCGCAGATTCGCCCGATCGCCCTCCCCGGGTCCTAGGATGCGCGCAGCCGAGCGGGAGGGCAGGCTGCGGTTGCTGGCGATCGAGAACCTCGAGGTGGTCTACGAGGACGTGATCCTCGTCCTGCGAGGGGTCAGCCTGGAGGTTCCGCGCGGCCAGATCGTGGCGCTGCTCGGAGCCAACGGCGCAGGCAAGACGACGCTCCTGCGCGCGATCAGCGGCCTCCTCGACGTCCACCGTGGCGAGATCACCAAGGGCCGCATCACCCTCGACGGCCGCCGCATCGACGGCCTCCCGCCGGCGCGGATCGTCGTCGCGGGGGTGAAGCAGGTCCTCGAGGGCAGACGGATCCTCTCCGAGCTCACGGTCGAGGAGAACCTGCGCGTCGGCGCCCACACCGATCCGAGGGCGCTGCGCCGCGACCTCGGCCGGGTCTATGAGCTGTTCCCGGTGCTCCGGGAGCGCGCCCGCGCAACCGCCGGCTACCTTTCCGGCGGCGAGCAGCAGATGCTGGCCATGGGCAGGGCGCTGATCTCCGACCCCGCCTACCTGCTGCTCGACGAGCCGAGCCTGGGGTTGGCGCCGCGGCTCGTGCAGCAGGTCCGCGACCTGATCGCCGAGATCAACCGCCAGGGCACCACGGTCCTCCTGGTCGAGCAGAACGCCAGCATGGCCCTGTCGATCGCGGACCACGGCTACGTCCTCGAGACCGGCAAGGTCGTGCTGGACGCCCCCGCCGCGCGGCTGGCCGAGGACGCGGACGTCCGCGAGTTCTACCTGGGCCTGCACGCCGGCGGCAGCGCGCGCTCCTACCGCGACGTCAAGCACTACCGGCGCAGGAAGCGGTGGCTGTCGTGACGGAGCCCGTCCTAGCCGTCCGCGACGTCCAGCTGAGCTTCGCCGGCGTCAAGGCGCTCGACCGCGTCAGCTTCGACATCGCGCCGTCCGAGCTGTTCGCCATCATCGGCCCGAACGGGGCGGGCAAGACCTCGATCTTCAACGTCCTGTCCGGTGTCTACCGTCCGCAGGCAGGCCGGGTCACCTTCCTCGGCCACGACCTCATCGGCCTGCCGCCGCACCGCATCGCGGCGCTCGGGATGGCGCGCACGTTCCAGAACATCGAGCTGTTCGAGAACCTGACCGTCCTCGACAACCTCATGCTGGGACGCAACCATCACATCCGCTACGGCTGGCTGGCGGCGCTGTGGTACGCGGGGCGAGCCCGCGCCGAGGAGCTCGAGCACCGCGCCGCGGTCGAGAAGATCATCGACTTCCTGGAGATCGAGGCTTACCGCTACCACCCCGTCGGCCTCCTCCCCTACGGCCTCCAGAAGCGGGTGGAGCTCGGCCGCGCGCTGGCGATGGAGCCGCGGCTGCTGCTCCTCGACGAGCCGGTGGCGGGCATGAACCTCGAGGAGACCGAGGACATGGCCCGCTTCCTCCTCGACATCCGCGAGGATCTTGGGATACCGATGATCCTGGTCGAGCACGACATGGGGCTGGTCATGGACCTGGCGGACCGCGTGATGGTCCTGGACTTCGGCGTCGCGCTGACGACCGGACCGCCCGACGAGGTGCAGAACGACCCGCGCGTCATCCGCGCCTACCTCGGCGGCGAGCCGGCCGATGAGCACCCGCTGCGCGGGCGAGCGGGGCAGCTGTGACCACCGCCCTCAAGCCGTCGGCTCCCCCGACCACCACGACGACCATCGCGACCCGCGTGCGCGACCACGCGCTGAGCCGGCCGCACGAGGTGGCGCTGCGGGAGAAGGAGCTCGGCGTCTGGCGCGAGGTCACCTGGTCCGAGTACTGGGAGACCGTTCTGGACGCCGCGCACGGGCTGCTGGCCCTCGGCGTCGAGCCCGGCGATCGGGTCGCGATCCAGTCCGACAACCGGCGCGAGTGGCTGTACACCGACGTCGCCAGCGTCGCCGTGCGGGCGACGACCATGGGCCTGTACCCCACCAACCCGCCGGCCGAGGTGCGCTACCTGATGTCGGACTCGGGTGCGCGCGTGCTGATCGCCGAGGACCAGGAGCAGGTCGACAAGGCGCTCGCGGTGGCCGACGACCTGCTCGCGCTGGAGCGCATCGTCTACATCGAGCCGCGCGGGGTTCGCGGCCGCTACGACGACGAGCGCCTGCTGTGGTGGCGCGACCTGCTCGAGCTCGGCCGCGCCCACCGCCGGGCCGACACCGCCGCGGTCGAGCAGCGCATGGCCGCCGCGCGACCCGAGGACATCGCCACGCTCATCTACACGTCCGGGACCACGGGCCCGCCCAAGGGGGCGATGCTGTCGGTCGCCAACGTCGAGTTCGCGATCCGCACCCTGGTCGGCCGCGGCGGCTTCGCCGACCCGCCGCCATCGAGCGCTGACGTGCTGCTGTCCTACCTGCCGCTGTCGCACGTGGCCGAGCGCGTGTTCAGCGTCTGGTTCAACGCCGCCGTGGGCGCCCAGGTCAACTTCGCCGAGTCCATCGAGACGGTTCAGCGCGACCTGCGCGAGGTGCAGCCGACCATCCTGTTCGGCGTGCCCCGCATCTACGAGAAGATCGTCGCGGGTGTGACGATCCGCATGGCCTCGGCGTCGCCGCTGAAGCGGCTCAGCTACCGGCTGTGGATGGGAATCGCAGACGGGATCGCAGACACGCTGGTGCGCACCGGCGGGCGCCACACCTTCTCGACCCGGCTGCGCTACGCCATCGGCTGGCTGTTCCTGTACCGGGCGCTGAGGGACCGCCTGGGCCTGCGGCGGGTCCGCTACGCCGCCTCTGGAGCGGCGCCGATCGCACCGGACGTGCTGCGCTTCTTCATGGGCCTGGGCGTGCCCATGCACGAGGTCTACGGCATGACGGAGAACAGCGCCGTCTCCACCGCCAACCGGCCCGGGCACATCCGGCTCGGCACCGTCGGCGAGCCCTACGAGGGCGTAAAGATCCGCATCGATGAGGAGACCGGCGAGATCCAGACCCGCCACGACGGCAACTTCGTCGGCTACTGGGGCAACCCGCAGGCGACCGCCGAGGCCTTCACCGAGGACGGCTGGCTGCGCACCGGCGACGTCGGCGAGTGGGTGGACGGGACCCACCTGCGGATCACCGACCGGCTGAAGGACATCATCATCACGTCGGGCGGCAAGAACATCGCGCCGTCAGAGATCGAGAACGCGCTCAAGGCCTCGCCATACATTCGCGAGGCGGTCGTGATCGGCGACCGGCGCCGCTACGTGACCGCGCTGATCGGAATCGAGCTCGACGCCGTCGGCGACTGGGCGCAGCGGCGGCGCATCCCGTACACGACCTACCGCGACCTGACCGAGAAGGAGGAGGTCGTCGCGCTCGTGCAGTCGATCGTCGACGAGGTGAACGCGCGCCTGGCTCCGGTCGAGCAGGTCAAGCGCTTCCGCCTGCTCCCCAAGGAGCTGGACCACGAGGACGGCGAGCTGACCGCCACCCAGAAGGTCAAGCGGGCCGCCATCGCCGACGCCTTCGGCGACCTGGTCGAGTCAATGTACGGGGAGGCGCCGCGTTGATCGAGCTCACCCAGGCGGTCATCGGCGGGCTCGGCCAGGGCGCGGTTTACGCGCTGCTGGCGGTGGGCTTCGTGATCATCTTCAAGTCGACGCGGGTCATCAGCTTCGCCCAGCCGGCCCTGATGGCGGCGGGGGCCACGCTGATCGCCCTGCTGTCGGTCGAGGCGGGCATGAGCTACTACCTGGCGGTGGTCGTCGGCGTGCTGGCGACCGCGGCCCTGGGGCTGGTGCTCGAGCGCCTTGCGCTGCGGCCCATGGTCGGCAAGCCGGTGTTCATCGCCGCGATCATCACGCTGGGGCTCGACGTCATCGTCCGAGTCGTCACCAACCGCTTCATCGGCCCGGACCTCCGGCCGATGGGCGACCCCTGGGGCTTCAACCGGGTTGTCATCGGCGAGCTGCACATCCAGCACCGCCACATCGCGATGGTGGTCACGACGGCGGTGGTGCTGGCCGGTCTCTACCTGTTCTTCCGCTACTCGCGGATGGGGCTGGCGATGCGGGCGGCGGCCCTGGACCAGGAGACCGCGCTCGCGCAGGGCATCTCGGTCGGCACCGTGTTCGCCCTGAGCTGGGCCATCGCCGCCGGTCTGGCCGCGCTGGCGGGCAGCTTCGTCGGGACCGGCTCGGGTGTGGATCAGGGCACCTGGGTCGTGGGCCTCAAGGCGCTGCCGGCCATCATCCTCGGCGGGCTGGACTCCCTGGGCGGCGCCGTGTTGGGCGGCTTCGCCATCGGCGTGTTCGAGGCTCTGGTCGCCACCTACCAGGGCACCTACGCCCCCTGGCTGGGCTCGAACTTCTCGCTCGTCTCGCCCTACCTGCTGATGCTCATCGTCCTGCTGGTCCGCCCCTACGGGCTGTTCGGCACACCCGAGGTGACACGCGTATGAGTGTTGAGAAGGGGTCTCGGGCGCTGCGCGGCCGACCGCTGCTCTACACCTCCTACGCGACGGAGATGGCACTGCTCAACACCCCCGCCAAGCGCTGGGGCATGGCGGGGCTGGGCCTGCTGGCCCTGCTCGGCCCGCTGCTGCTGGCGGACAGCTGGCTGCAGCTGTTCGCACTGGCGTTCGCCGCCGCGGTCGGCGCGATCGGCCTCAACCTGGTCACGGGCTACGCCGGCCAGGTGTCGCTCGGCCACGCCTTCTTCATCGGCGTCGGCGCCTACACCGCAGCCGCGCTGACCGGCGATCTGGACGGGCGTCAGATCGGCCTCGGCCTGCAGTGGGTCGTCGCGGTCCCCGCCGCGGGCCTGGTCGCCGCGATCGCGGGCTTCGCCGTGGCGCCGCTCGCGTCGCGGCTGCGCGGGCTGTACCTGGCGATCGTGACCCTGGGACTCGTGTTCCTCGGCGACCACGTGTTCCGCGAGTGGCGCAGCCTCACCGGCGGGGCGGGCGCGGGAAGGCCGGGCGTGGTGGTCGAGATCCTCGGGGTCCGCCTCGACCAGCCCGGCGAGCTGCTCGGGGTGCACCTGACCGCCCAGCAGAAGCTGTACTGGCTCAACCTCGCGGTCCTGGCCGTCCTGGCGCTGCTGGCCCGCAACCTGACGCGCAGCGCCGTCGGCCGTGCGTTCGCCGCGATCCGCGACCGCGACGTCGCAGCGGAGATCATCGGCATCGACCTGCGGCGCCAGAAGTCGCTCGCGTTCGGGATCTCGTCCTTCTACGCCGGCGTGGCGGGGGCCCTGCTCTACTCCGTGGTGAAGGTGATCGAGCCGACCTCCTTCAACCTGCTGATGAGCGTCCAGTACGTGGCCATGGTCCTGATCGGCGGTGCGGCGACAATCTCCGGATCGATCCTCGGGGCGCTGTTCATCACCTTCCTGCCGCGCTTCACCCGCGAGCTGCCCGCGCTGCTGCCCGCGATCTCGGCCCGGCCCACCCTGACCGACGGCGCCTGGCTCACCGTGTTCCAGCTGGAGGCGATCCTCTACGGCGCCTTCATCATCGGCTTCCTCATCCTCGAGCCCCGCGGCCTGTACGGCCTGTGGGTCCGCATCCGCAACTACTGGAAGTCCTGGCCCTTCTCCTACTGACGCCGGTACAGCGCAGCGGGTTGGATGCTGCGGTCACAGAAAGGAAGCGCACCGATGACAGCCACGCCATCCCCCACCCGACTGGTCATGCTGCTGCTCGTCCTCGCCCTGGTCGCCGCCGCCTGCCGCAGCTCCGATGACGGTGACGACGCCGCGCAGGAGACCGAGACGACGGAGGAGGCCAGCGACGAGGACACCGAGGAGGGCGACGCCACGCCCGCAGATGAGGCCACCTCGGAGGAGGACGGCGGCGAGGTCGCGGCCAGCGGCCCCGGCGTCACCGAGGAGCCGTGCCCCGAGGCGGTGAACCCCGACAACGGCTGCATCTACCTGGGCGTGATGTCTGACTTCACCGAGGGGCCGTTCTCCGCCGCGGGACCGCTGATCCAGGAGGCGCAGGAGGCCTTCTTCCGCCGCGTCAACGAGGCCGGCGGCATCGCCGGCCACGACATCGACGTGACGACGCACGTGCGCGACAACCTCTACGCCCCCGAGACCCAGGCGCAGGTGTTCGAGGAGATCCGCGGCGAGATCCTGGCGGTCGCGCTGAGCCTCGGCTCCTCCCCCACCCTGGCGATCATCGACGACCTGCGGTCAGAGAACCTGCTGACCGTCCCGGGCGCCTGGAACTCCGACTTCGCCTTCGAGGACATCGTGGCCGAGTCCGGCAACAACTACTGCGTCGAGTCGATGAACGCCATCGACTACTACATGCAGTCCAGCGACGCCGAAGGCGGGACGGTCATGGCCATCCACTACCCCAACGACTACGGCCAGGACGGCTCGGTGGGCGCACGCCTGGCGGCCGAGGCGCACGGCATGGAGTTCGTCAGCGTCCCGACCCCGCCGGGGGCTGACAACCAGACCGAGGCCATCCAGGCGGTCGTCAGCCAGAACCCCGAGGTCGTGCTCCTGACGGTGGCTCCGGCCGAGACGGCCGCGATCGTCGGCCAGGCCGCGGCGCAGGGCTACCAGGGCCGCTTCATCGGTCAGAGCCCAACCTGGAACGTCGCCCTGCTCCAGTCCCCCGCCGCCCAGGCGCTGCAGAACCTGTACTGGCAGGCCGCGCCGTGGGAGACCTTCTCCTCCGACACGCCCGGTCACCAGGCGATGCGCGAGGCGCTCGGCGACGTGACGGGCAGCGACTTCTACACGGCCGGCTGGGTGTGGAGCTACCCGCTCCTGCGTGCCCTCGAGGCCGCCGCCGAGGCCGGGAACCTCAGCCGCGAGGGCGTCGTCGAGGCCTTCCGCGGCCTCACCGGCGTCGACTACGAGGGCATGCTCCCGGAGGGAGCGGGCAACTATGCAGCCGAGCCGGGCGAGCGCATGGTCCGCCAGACCGTGATCTCCGCCCCCGACCCGGAGAGCCCCTCCGGCGTCAGCACGCTCGAGGCCTTCTTCGAGGGGCCGACGGTGCAGGGCCACGACTTCGCCGAGCCCTGCATCAACCTGTACGAGGACTAGACCGCGATCGGCTACGGTGCGCCCGGTGTCAAGCTCAGAGGTTCTGGCGATCGTCCTCGCCGGAGGTGAGGGCAAGCGGCTCATGCCGCTGACGTTGGACCGCGCCAAGCCGGCGGTGCCGTTCGGCGGCGACTACCGGCTGATCGACTTCGTCCTGTCCAACCTCGTCAACGGCGGCTTCCTGCGCATCGTCGTGCTCACGCAGTACAAGAGCCACTCGATGGACCGCCACATCGCCCAGACGTGGCGGCTGTCACCGCTCCTGCGCCACTACGTCGCGATGGTGCCGGCGCAGATGCGCAGGGGGCCGCACTGGTTCTCCGGCTCCGCGGATGCGCTGTTCCAGAACCTGAACCTCATCCGCGACGAGCAGCCCGACTACGTCCTGGTGTTCGGCGCCGATCACATCTACCGGATGGATCCGCGTCAGATGCTCGCCCAGCACGCGGCCTCCGATGCGGCCGTGACGGTTGCGGGGATCCGCGTGCCGCGCGAGCAGGCGAACCAGTTCGGCGTGATCGAGACCGAGGCGGACGGCCGGCGCATCGCCGCCTTCCGCGAGAAGCCCGCCCGGGCCGAGGGGCTGCCGGACGCCCCCGACCAGATCTACGCCTCGATGGGCAACTACATCTTCGACACCGCGGCGCTGGTCCAGGCCGTGAGCGAGGACTCCGAGGACCCGACGTCCGGCCACGACCTCGGCGGCGACATCATCCCGCGCTTCGTCCGCGAGGGGCGCGCCGACGTCTACGACTTCGCGACCAACGACGTGCCCGGCTCGACCGACCGCGACCGCGGCTACTGGCGCGACGTCGGGACCCTGGACGCCTACTACGACGCGCACATGGATCTGATCTCGGTCCATCCCGTGTTCAACCTGTACAACCGCGCCTGGCCGATCCACTCAAGCACCGAGTCGCTGCCGCCGGCCAAGTTCGTGTTCGACGAGGACGACCGCCGCGGGCAGGCGCTGAACTCGATGGTGTCCGCCGGCGTCGTCGTCTCCGGCGGCACCGTGCGCGGCTCGGTCCTCTCCCCCGGCGTCTTCGTCCACAGCTACGCGCAGGTCGAGGGGTCGGTCCTGATGCACGGCGTGCGCGTGGGGCGCAACGCGGTGGTGCGACGCGCCATCATCGACAAGAACGTGGTCGTACCACCGGGCTTCGAGATCGGCGTCGACAATGAGGCCGATCGCGCCCGCTTCACCGTCACCGATAACGGCATCGTGGTCGTGCCGAAGAACGCGGTGATCGATGCCTGAGCCTGCCCGCCCACGCGTCGCCCTGCTAACCCGCGAGTACCCGCCCGAGGTCTACGGCGGCGCAGGCGTCCACGTCGAGCACCTCGCACGGGCGCTCGCCGACCACGTCGGGGTCGAGGTGCACTGCTTCGGCGCCGCCCGCGAGGACTCCCTGGTCGCCAGCGTCCACCGCCCGTGGGACGAGCTCTCCGGTGCGGCGCCGCACCTGTCGGCGCTGCGGACCATGTCGGTGGACCTGACGCTGGCGGCGGCCGTTCAGGGCGCTGACCTGGTGCACAGCCACACCTGGTACGCCAACCTCGCCGGCCACCTGGCCAAGCTCATGTACGGGATCCCGCACGTGATGACCACCCACTCGCTGGAGCCGCTGCGGCCGTGGAAGGCCGAGCAGCTGGGCGGCGGGTACGCCCTCTCGCGCTTCTGCGAGCGCACCGCCATCGAGGCCGCCGACGCCGTGATCGCCGTCTCCGAGGGCATGCGCGCCGACGTCCTGTCCGCCTACCCGGCGGTGGATGCCGAGCGCGTCACCGTGATCCACAACGGCATCGACGTGGACGTGTACGCGCCCGACCCGCGCACCGACGTGTGCGAGCGCATCGGGATGGACCTGGCCCGGAGCCCGGTCGTGTTCGTCGGGCGGATCACCCGCCAGAAGGGCATCGTCCACCTGCTCGACGCCGCCGAGCACCTGCCGGCGGGGGCCCAGCTGGTCCTGCTCGCCGGAGCGCCCGATACGCCCGAGATCGGCGCCGAGTTCCGCGACCACGTCGCGCGTCTGCGGGCCGCCGGCCACGACGTGGTCTGGGTCGAGGAGATGCTGCCGCGCCACGAGGTGGTCCAGGTCCTCAGCCACGCCGCCGTGTTCGTGTGCCCGTCGATCTACGAGCCGTTCGGGCTGGTCAACGTCGAGGCGATGGCCTGCGAGGCGCCGGTGGTGGCGTCCGCGGTGGGCGGGATCCCCGAGGTGGTGGCCGACGGCGAGACCGGGCTGCTGGTCCGCTTCGAACCGGGCGCCGACGCCTTCGGCTCCCCCGCCGACCCCGAGGGCTTCGCGCGCGCACTGGCGGCGGCGATCACCAGCCTGCTGGACGACCCGGAGCGCGCCCGCGCGATGGGCCGCGCCGGCCGGCGCCGCGCGCTGGAGCACTTCGCCTGGCCGGCCATCGCCGAGCGCACAGCGGAGCTGTACCGACGCCTGCTGGCCTAGGCCGCCGCGGCCCCTAGGATCCCGGTGGGCCGGCGGCGAGGGTGACCCGGACCCTGGCGCCCCCCGACGGCGCTTCTTCGATCACCGCGCTGCCGCCGTGCACGGCCGCCTGCTGAGCCACCAGGGCGAGCCCCAGACCCGAGCCGGGCGCGGTGGCACCCCGTCCCCGGGCGAAGCGCTCGAAGAGGCGCTGACGCTCATCGGGCGGCACGCCCGGACCCGCGTCGTCCACGGTCAGGAGGACGGACCCACCCACCCGGCGCAGCTCGACGTGCACCGGCGGCCGCCCATGACGCAGGGCGTTGTCGAGCAGGTTGTCGACCAGCAGGCGCAGCCCGT
This sequence comes from uncultured Actinomycetota bacterium, assembly GCA_964629825.1. Lineage (GTDB taxonomy): Bacteria > Actinomycetota > Nitriliruptoria > Euzebyales > Egibacteraceae > CAZVUW01. The sequence goes on along the minus strand of CAZVUW010000017.1, from coordinate 27,423 downwards.
CGGCCCAGCCGTCGAGCTGCAGCTCATCCGGTCCCGTGAACGTGATGGGGGCCTGCGGGTGCCGGGCCGAGGCGTTCGCGACGGCGGCGTCGACCAGCTCGGCCAGATCGAAGCGCTCACGCGGGACGGCCTCGGCCGCGTCACCGCGCGCCAGCCGCTGCAACCCGTCCAGGAGCGCGACCAGCCGACGCTGCTCGCGCACGACGTCGTCGGTGATGCGCCGCTCCTCGGCGGACAGCGCCTCCGATCGCGACAGGACCTCGAGGTTGGCCTGCATGCTGGTCAGCGGCGTGCGCAGCTCGTGACCGGCGTCGGCGGCGAAGCGGCGCGACGCCTCGAGCGTCGCCTCGGTCCGGGCGATCGACGCCTGCAGGCGCTCGAGCATCGCGTTGAGGCTGCCGGCCAGCGCATCGACCTCGTCGGGACCGTGGCCCTGGGGCAGCCGGGTGTCGAGGTCCCTGGTCGAGACCACCCGCTCGGCGGCGGCCCGCAGTGACTCGAGCGGGCGCAGCGCCCAGCCGCCCAGCGCCAACCCGGCGGCGGCGACCAGGAGCAGCACGCCCAGCCCCACCAGGGCCAGGCGCCGCGCCAGCGCACGGATGAACGGTGGCGGCCCGTCTCCGCCGAAGTCGCCGAAGTCCGGGAAGTCCTCGAAGTCGTCGAAGGGCGGCCCCATGGACCCGTCGCGGTCGGGCAGCTCCATCCACGGCGGCGGGCCCCCGCCCCGCATCTGCTCGCGGAACTCGAACGCAAACGTGCCCACCACCACCAGGCCTGACAGCAGGAACGCCACCGCAGTCGCCAGCAGCGCGGTCAGCGCCACGCGGGCGCGCAGGCTTCTCATGGCCGCAGCACGAAGCCGACGCCGCGGACGGTGTTCAGGATCCTCGGCTCGCCCTCCGCCTCGAGCTTGCGCCGCAGGTAGCCGACGAAGACGTCCACCACGTTGCCGTCGGCCTCGAAGTCGTAGCCCCAGACCTGGCTGAGCAGCTGGGTGCGGCTGAGCACAATCCCGGCGTGGCGGGACAGGACCTCCAGCAGCTCGAACTCGCGCCGCGTGAGGCTCAGCTCGCGGGAGCCGCGCCGTGCCACCCGCCGGGCGGGGTCGACCAGGAGGTCGCCGACGCTGATCGGAACCGAGACCGCCTCGCTGCGCCGGCGCAGGAGCGCGTGCAGCCGGGCAACCAGCTCGGCGACCGCGAACGGCTTGACCAGGTAGTCATCGGCGCCCGCCTGGAGGCCCGCGACGCGATCGGAGACCTCGTCGAGCGCCGACAGGATCAGGATCGGCAGCTGCAAGCCCTGTCCGCGCAGGGTCCTGGTCACGGTCACGCCGTCGACGTCGGGCATGGCCACGTCGAGGACGATCACATCCGGCAGCTGCTGCTCGACCTGCTCGAGCGCGGCGCGACCGCCGGGCACGGTGGACACCACAAAGCCCTCGAGCCCGAGTGCGCGCTCGAGGGCGATGCGGATGGCGTCGTCGTCGTCGACGACCAGGACGCTCGGCAGGGTCGGGCTCATGACCGCTCAGTCTGCCCTCTCGTCGCGGGACTCCTCCGAACGCTCCTTCAGGACGCGGAAGAGGACGCGCATGTCCCCATCCTCGTACGCCTGGAGCGCCTCGTTGGCGTCCTCACGATCGATCAGGCCGGCCTCGACGGCCTCATGGAGACGCTTGGAGACGACGTTGCGGAAGGCGGACTCGACCCGTTCGGCGCTGGTGTCGAGCTCGGCGGCCAGGTCCTCGGCCAGCTCCGACCTCACCTCGCGCAGCTCCTCGGGGTCGGGGCCGCGGTGCCAGGGCGGGCCGCCCCAGGGGCCGCGTCCACCCCACGGGCCATGGCCGCGCCAGCCGCCCCAGTCGTCCCCATCGGCCCACGGCGGGCCGCCGGAGAGGGCCCAGGCGATGGGGCCGCGACCGGTCTGCGCGAACGCGAACGCCCCTATGCCCAGCAGGCCGACCACGACGAGCCCGGTGATCAGGATCTTGCGGGTGCTGCTCATGGTGCTCTCCTCGCTGTCGGTGCGCCGTCTGACGCTCCCAACTGTGCGGGGAGTTCTTGAGGTCTCTTTGTCCCGATTCTGAGAGGATGCTGAGAGTCTGGGAAGCGCTCAGGCGCCCATCCGGACGTCCGGTGCACCGAGCCGGGCGGCGTCGGCGGTCTCGTCGGTCGCCATCTCCTGCGACTGCCGCTCGGCCTCGACCCGCGCGCGGTAGTGCTCGATCTCGCGCTTGCGCGTGGCCTCGTCCCAGCCGAGGACCGCGCCCATGATCTGCGCGACGTCCTCGGCGGCGCGCAGCCCCCGGTCCCAGGTCTCGATCGACACGCGGGTGCGTCGCGTCAGGACGTCGTCCAGATGCAGCGCACCCTCGTGGGAGGCCGCCCAGCGGGCCTCGACGGCCAGGTAGTCCTCGGCGCCGTCGATCGGCCGGCCGAGCTCGGGCTCGGCAGCGATCAGCTCCAGCAGCGCGGTGGTCTCGGTGCCGTAGCGGCGCAGGAGGTGCTCGACGCGGGCGACGTGCAGACCGGAGCGCTGGGCCAGCCGCGCGCGGGTGTTCCAGGCCGCCTCGAAGCCCTCCGCCCCCACCAGCGGGATGCGGTCGGTCACGGAGCTCGGGGTCTTGCGCGGCAGGGCGCGGGCGACCGCGTCGACGGCGTCCGCCGCCATGACCCGGTAGGTCGTGTACTTGCCGCCTGCGACCGTGACCAGGCCGGCGACGGGCTGATGCACCGCGTGCTCGCGCGAGAGCCTGCTGGTGGCCTCCGACTCGCCGTGCAGCAGCGGCCGCAGGCCCGCGTAGACGCCCTCGACGTCGGCGTGCGTGAGCGGCGTGGTGAGGACGCGGTTGACGCGGTCGAGCAGGTAGTCGATGTCGCGGCGGCTGGCGGCGGGGTGCGCCTTGTCGAGCCCCCAGTCCGTGTCGGTCGTGCCGATGATCCAGTGCCGCAGGGCGCTGATGCTGGGCCACGGGATCACGAACAGCACGCTGCTCGGCGTGCGCAGGATCAGCCCGGTGTCGGAGTGGACGCGGTCGCGCGGGACGACCAGGTGGATCCCCTTGGACGCGCGCACACGAATGCGGCCGCGGCCGACCATGCCCTGGACCTCGTCGGTCCAGACGCCGGTGGCGTTGACGACCTGGTGGGCGCGCACCTCCAGCTCCCCGCCGCCCTCGAGGTCGCGCACGCGGGCGCCGACGACGCGCTCCCCCTCGCGCAGGAAGCCGACGACGCGAGCGCTGGTCACGACTGCGGCGCCGTAGTGGGCCGCCGTGCGCGCGAGCGCGACGGTGTGACGGGCGTCGTCGACGCTGGCGTCGAAGTAGGAGATCCCGCCGATCAGGGCGTCAGGCCGCAGCGCCGGAGCCGCGCGCAGGGCGGCGCGGCGCGACAGGTGCCGGTGGCGCGGGAGGGCCTGGACGGAGCTGCCGGGCAGGGCGGCCAGCAGGTCGTACAGCGCCACGCCGGCGCCGACGTAGGCGCGCTCCCAGACCCGGGCGGTGAGCGGGTACAGGAACGGCACCGGCCGGACGAGGTGTGGGCACAGCCGTCCCAGCAGCAGCCCGCGCTCGCGCAGCGCCTCACGCACCAGGGCGAGGTTGCCCTGCTCCAGGTAGCGCAAGCCGCCATGGATCAGCTTGCTTGAGCGGCTCGACGTGCCGGCCGCCAGGTCGCGCGCCTCGACCAGACCGACGCTGAGGCCGCGGGTGGCGGCATCGAGGGCGGTGCCGGCACCCGTGACGCCGCCCCCGACGACCAGGACGTCGAGGACCTCCTCCTCGAGGCGGCGCAGGGCAGCGGCGCGCGCCTGGGGAGACAGGCGGGCGCCCCCGTTCATCGGGCCAGCGCCTCCGCGACCGACTGGATCTCGTCCCAGGCCTCGTCGACGTGGCGCTGCTCGGTGCGGGCGCCGCCCACGGCCAGCCGCAGCGTGAGCGCGTCGTCCAGCCGGGTGTGGGTGAGGTAGATCAGACCGCGGTCGTTCAGCTCGTCCAGCAGCCGGGAGTTGACCTCGTCGCCACCGTGGTGTCGGAAGCAGACGAGTCCGAGGTGCACCGGGGCCGCCAGCTCGAAGTCCGGATGATCCGCGACGCGCCGGGCGAAGTCCGCAGCCACGGCGACGTGGCCGCGGATGTGCTCGCGCAGCCCGGCGGCCCCGTAGGAGCGCAGGACGAACCACAGCTTGAGGGCGCGGAAGCGCCGGCCCAGCGACACCTGCCAGTCGCGGTAGTCGATCACCTCGCCGCTCTCCGTGGCCGCGTTGCGGAGGTACTCCGGCAGGATGCTAAGGGCCGAGATCAGCGCCTCGCGGTCGGCCACGTAGAAGGCGGTGCAGTCGAAGTTGGTGAGCAGCCACTTGTGCGGGTTGAAGGTGTAGCTGTCGGCCGCCTCGACGCCGTCGTTGATCCAGCGCAGCTCGGGGCAGACGGCAGCGGCGCCCGCGTAGGCCGCGTCGACGTGCAGCCACACGCCGTGGCGTCGGCAGACCTGCCCGATCTCCGCCACCGGGTCGATCGCGGCCGAGGAGGTGGTCCCGATCGTCGCCACCACCATCACCGGGGTCCGCCCGGCGGCGCGGTCGGCGCTCAGCAGGCGGTCCAGCTCCTCGGGGCGCATCCGCTGGTCGGCGTCGACATCGACCAGGCGCAGGTTGTCCGAGCCGATGCCCGCGATCCGCACCGCCTTCTCGACCGACGAGTGCGCCTGGTTGGAGGTGTACACGGCGAGCCCGCTCGGCGCGCCGGTCTGGTTGCCTGCACCGCCGGTCGCGCGCTCGCGCGCCGCCAGCAGCGCGCACAGCACCGAGCTCGAGGCCGAGTCGGAGATCACGCCGCCGCCCGCGCCGGCCGAGCCGAAGCGCTCCGGCAGGCCGACGAGCTCGCGCAGCCAGTCGAGCACGTGCGTCTCGAGCTCGGTCGCGGCCGGGCTCGTGGACCACAGCATCCCCTGCACGCCCACCCCGGCGGACAACAGCTCGCCCAGGATCGCCGGCGGCGAGGCGTTGGCCGGGAAGTAGGCGAAGAAGCGCGGGTGCTGCCAATGGGTCAGCCCGGGGAGGATGAACCGCTCGACGTCGGCGAGCACGTCCTCGAACGGCTCAGGCTCCTCGGGGGGGTGCTCGGGCAGCTGAGCGCGGATCTCCCCCGGGCGGACCTGCGCCCGCACCGGGCGCTGCTCCAGCCCCTCCAGGTAGTCGGCGACCAGGTCCACGACCGCGCGGCCGTGGCGGCGGAACTCCTCTGCGGTCCAGCCCCGACCGTCAGGCCCTGTCACGGGAGCAGCCGCTCCACGATGTGATCGATCGCGGCCGTCAGGCGCTCGACGTCGCCGCGGTCGACCGCGGGGAACACCGCGATGCGCAGCTGGTTGCGCCCCAGCTTGCGGTAGGCGTCGGTGTCGACGATGCCGTTGGCGCGCAGCGTCGCGCAGACGTCACCTGCGGACACGCGCTCGTCGAGGTCGATCGTGCACACCACGTTGCTGCGCAGCGCCGCGTCGGTCACGAACGGGCTGGCCCACGGGCGCTCCTCGGCCCAGCGGTAGAGGTGCGCGGCCTTGGCGGCGCAGTCCTCGACCGCCCAGGTCAGGCCGCCGCGCTCGAGCAGCCAGTCGATCTGCTCGGCCATCAGGTAGAGCGTGGCGACCGCCGGCGTGTTGTAGGTCTGGTTCGAGCGCGAGTTGGTCAGGGCGATCTTCAGATCGAGCACGGCGGGGACGTAGCGGCCCGACGCCGCCAGGTGCTCGATCCGCTCGACGGCGGCCGGCGAGCACAGCGCCGCCCACAGGCCGCCCTCGCTGCCGAACGCCTTCTGGGGCGAGAAGTAGTAGGCGTCGAACTGCTCGGGGTCCACCACCAGGCCGCCGGCGGCGCTGGTCGCGTCGACCAGCAGCAGCGCCTCATCGGCCGGGACCACGCGGCGCACGGGCTGCGCCACGCCCGTGGAGGTCTCGCAGTGGGTGAGCGCGTAGGCGTCGACGCCGTCGATCGGCGTCAGCTCCGGCGCCGACCCTGGCTCGGCCCGGACGACGTGGGGCTCCTTGAGCCACGGCGCCGCCTCGACGGCCGCGGCGAACTTGGCGGAGAACTCGCCGAAGACCGCGTGCGCGCTGCGCTCCAGCACCAGGTGGTGGGCGGCGGCGTCCCAGAACAGCGTGGCCCCGCCGTTGCCGAGCAGGACCTCGTAGCCCTCCGGCAGCGCGAACAGCTCGGCCAGCCCGGCGCGGATCCGCCCGACCAGCTCCTTGACGGGTGCCTGGCGATGGCTGGTGCCGAGCAGCCTCGGGGCCGCCTCGTAGAGGCCGGCGACCGCCTCCTGGCGCACCTTCGACGGGCCGCAGCCGAAGCGTCCATCCGCGGGCAGAAGCTCGGCGGGCAGCTGAATAGGGTCCATGCGGCGGCGTGTCCTTGCGACGGGATCGGGCTCTGGCCCATGCTGCCGCAAGCCGTCGCGCGCGGCCAAGTTGACAGGGGGACCGGATGGACCTCGAGGTGCTGGGCAGCGGGGAGCGGATCCCCCTGGCCGACTGCACGCCCGCCGAGCTGGCGGGCTCCACGCTGTACCGCAGCCCGGACGGGCGCTGGCTGGCGCCGGCGTTCCGCGGCTCGGCGGTCGACCTCGGCCTGCGCGAGCTGCCGGACCCCGACGACGAGGAGGGCCTCAGCGACCTGGTCCTCACCTACGTCGACGCCGTCCGCAACCACGACTGGGAGCCCCTACGCGGCGCGCCGCTGGAGGGCGACGAGGACTGGCTGGACCTGCGCACCGCGATGGTCCGCGTCGGCTGGGGCCCGGCGGCCGCGCAGGCGGCCTGGGAGGCCTGCCGCGACCGCCCCTACTCGCGCGAGCTTCCCACCGCCGCGGGGTGGGCCGCCGCCGGCTGGGTGGTGCCGGCCGTCACCGACGAGCCGCAGCCCGCCTTCGCCACCCCGGTCCTCGAGGCACGTGGCCTGCTCCGCTGGTGCTACATCGCCCGCTGGACGGTGCCCGTCCCGCTGCCCGAGCCCGCCGATCCCTCGGCCGGGCCGGGCCTGCCGACCGAGCCAGAGCCCACCGACCTCGGCTGGGCCGACGTCCTCAGCCGCCTGCGCCAGGACCACTACACCCCCGATGCCCTGACCGAGGCCGAGCAGCTGGCCATCGAGCTGCTGGAGCTTGTAGGCCTGGGCCCGCGCAACCCGATCGAGGCCGAGGACGAGCCGCTGCCAGACCGCGACCTCGAGGCTGCGCTGACCCATCCGAGCCCGCTCATCCGCGCCGCGGGCTGGTTCCTGCTGCACGACGAGGCCGACCGCTGGCTGCCCTGCACCTACGCCGAGTGCGGCCACCACTGGGCCGTCGAGGCCGAGGAGGACGCCTACGAGCTCGAGGAGGTGCTCGAGCTCGCCTCGCACGGCGTCGCCAACCCGGTCGACGCCGCGCACACCCGCCGCCGCCTGCTGACCCTGGCCTTCGGCGACATCAGCGACGTGCCGCTGGCCGGCGCCGGCGACATCGAGGACTTCATCGCCTTCTACGAGGGCTGGGTCGCCGCCGGTCGCCCGGAGGACGACTTCGAGGACGCCGCGCGCGAGCTGCGCGGCGATGACGACCTGCCCACCTGAGGCCCCCCCCCGGTACGGTGTTGTTTTCGACGGACATGTCCGTCGAAAACAACACCCAACGTCGGGCGGCCTGTGCACCCCTGGCTCGATGTTGTTCTGGCCGTGAATGCACGGCAAGAACAACATCCAAACGGTCGGCGGTCGGCGGTCGAGTGTCAGCGGCCGGTCGGCGGGCCCAGTCGGAGGATGCGATCGTCCTCCGGGATCGGCGAGCCACGGCCGTCGCGGTTGCTGGTCAGCAGCCACAGGGCGCCGTCCGGACCCTGCACCACCTGGCGCAGCCGGCCGTGCTCGCCGACCAGCAGCGCCTCGGCCTCCTCCACCTCTCCGTCATCGCCGAGCCGCAGGCGCCACAGCCGCTGACCGCGCAGAGACGCGAGGAACAGATCACCCTCCCACTGCGGGATGGCGCCGCCGTCGAGGATCGCAAGGCCGCTCCACGACCCCTCGGGCGGCTGCTGGACGAACACCGGGTCGTTGAAGCCCTCAACGCCCGCCTGTCCGGTCACCGCCGGCCAGCCGTAGTTCGCGCCGGGCCCGATGCGGTTGACCTCGTCATCACGGTCGGGGCCGAACTCGGACGCGTACAGCGTCCCGTCGGGCATCCATGCGAGCCCCTGCGGGTTGCGGTGGCCCAGCGAGTAGACCGGCGATCCGGGGATGGGGTTGTCGTCCGGCACCTCGCCATCCGGGGTGATGCGCAGGATCTTGCCAGCCAGGGAGCCCGGGTCCTGGGCGAGGTGCTCCTGACCGGCATCGCCCGTCGCGACGTACAGCAGGCCGTCGGGGCCGAACGCGATCCGCCCGCCGTTGTGGATCCGGGCGCTCGGGATTCCGGTCAGGACCGGCGTCGGCTCCTCCCCCGGCTCGAAGCGGACGACGCGGTTGTCCTCGGCGGTCGTGAGGTAGGCGTAGAAGCGCGGCTCCTCCGCGCCGGGGTCGACGGCGAGGCCGAGCAGGCCGCCCTCCCCACCCGCCTGCACGTCCAGGACGGCGACTTCGCTGACCGTCCCGTCATCCGCCAGCTCGAGCACGGCGCCGCTGTCCCGCTCGGTGAGGAAGATCCGCTCGCCGGCGACGGCGATCTCCCAGGGTGCCTCGAGGCCGGAGGCGATGGTGCTCAGCTCCAGCGGCACCTCACCACGGTCGGCCGGCGAGGCGCCAGCGTCCGCCGCGCTGGAGGTCTCCCCCGAAGTCGAAGTCGACTCGCCGCCCTCGGGCGCGGCCTGGGACTCGACCGGTGACCCGGTCGGCGCAGCCTCAGAGGAGGTCGAGGGCGCGTCGGCTCCGCTGCACGCCAGCAGCGGGAGCACCGTGGCACCGGCGAGGAGGCGGCGCAGTCCTGCCATGGAGGCCTCCCGTCCCTGTGAGCGGCCGATGCTAGTCGCCGGCGGGGCGCGGTCGGTACGGGATCGGCGCGTAGCCCGGGTCCAGCTCCTGGCCGCACAGCTCGGCGACCCGCTGCCGGCAGAGCTCGGTGAAGGCGCGGCGCGAGCGGGCATCCGTAGACGGTGGGTCCAGGACATCGCCGAAGCGGACGGCGAGGGCGCCCGGCTCCGGACGGGGCCGCCAGCGCAGACGGCCCCCGCGCGGCCAGATCTCCGCCGTCCCGATCAGCCCCACGGGCACCACCGGGCAGGCGGCCTCGGCCGCGATGCGCCCCAGACCGCTGCGGAAGCGGTAGAGACGACCGGTCTGCGAGCGGGTGCCCTCCGGGAACACGCCGACGATCTCGCCGGCGCGCAGCAGCTCGACGACCGCTGCCAGGGCGGCCATGTCGGCCCGGCCGCGTTCGACCGGGACCATGCCCATCAACACGTTGAAGCGTCCGCTCAGCCCCTCGGCCAGCTCGACCTTCCCCAGGAAGCGGGGCGCCCGCCGACACGCCGACGAGAGCGCGAAGTGATCGAGGAACGAGCGGTGGTTCGCCGCCAGCAGCACCCCTCCGGCGCCGGGGACGTTGTCGGCGCCCTCGACCCTCATCCGGAACCATCTCCGGAAGAAGGGGCTGAGAGCGTCGTGGGCGACGCGAAGGCTGGTGTTGGGCACGGTGCGAGAGGGCTAGGCGAACAGACCGCCGTCGACCTGGAGGACAGTGCCGTTGATGTAGCCGGCGGAGTCCGAGCACAGGAACGCGACCGCGTCGGCCACCTCCTGGGGGCGGCCCAGGCGGCCGGCGGGGATGCGCTCGAGCAGCGCCTCGGGGTCGAGCTCGGCCGTCATGGCGGTCTCGATGAAGCCGGGTGCCACCGCGTTGACGGTGATGCCGCGCTTGCCCACCTCGCGCGCCAGCGCCTTGGTGAGGCCCACCAGCCCCGCCTTGCTGGCCGCGTAGTTGGCCTGGCCCGCGTTGCCGTGCAGCCCCACCACGCTGGTGATGTTGACGATCCGTCCCGAGCGCGCCCGCAGCATCCCGCGCAGCGCCGCCTTGGTGATGGCGAACGCCGCCTGGAGGTTGACCTGGAGCGGCAGCGCGAACGCCTCCTCGCTCATCGAGATGGCGATGCCGTCCGCGGTCACGCCGGCGTTGTTCACCAACGCGCCGACGCCGCCGACCTCCTCCATCGCGGCGAGCACCGGCTGGACGCCCTCCGTCAGGTCAGCGCCCACGGTCCGGGCCTCGACGCCCAGGGCGGCGCAGCGCGCGGCCACCTCCTCGGCGCCGTCGCGGTCGCGCCCGTAGTGCAGGAGCACAGGCCGTCCGGCCGCCGCCAGCGCGCAGGCGGTGGCCGCACCGATGCCCTTGGAGGCGCCGGTCACGAGCGCCCACGCAGATGCCGTCCTGGCCATTGTCTTAGCAGCTCCTCGGAGCAGATCGGATGTCCGACGTCGATGCTGATGCGGCTCCGGTCAGGGGGCCGTCCCGCGGCCGCGCCCCTCCCGGGGCCCGTGGCAGCCTACTGCCTGCCGGTTCGCCCCCCGAATCGCGGCCCTATCCTGGGTCGCGGCCCATCGGCTTTCCGATGCGGCCCCAGGGCGACGCCACGCCATCCCGCCAGAAGGAGAGCCGTGCCCGCCGCGGTCGAGGTCACACAGCTGGTCAAGCGCTACGGCGGCCGTGCCGTGGTCGATGAGCTCTCCCTGCAGGCCGAGGCCGGGCACATCACAGCGGTGCTCGGCCCCAACGGCGCCGGCAAGACCACGACGGTCGAATGCGTAGCCGGCTTCCGCCGTCCCGACGGCGGCAGCGTGAGGGTGCTGGGGCGCGACCCGATCCGGGAGCGCTCGGAGGTCGTGCCCCTGCTCGGCGTGATGCTGCAGGAGGGCGGGGCCCACCAGGCCGCGACGCCACGGGAGCTCCTGCGCCTGTACGCCCGCTTCTACGCCGACCCCCTCGACCCTGAAGACCTGCTCGCCCGGGTCGGGCTGGATGGGGCTGCGGCACGCAGCCGCTACCGCACCCTGTCGGGCGGCCAGAAGCAGCGCCTGAACCTGGCGCTGGCCCTGATCGGACGTCCGCGCGTCGCGCTGCTCGACGAGCCAACGGCCGGTATGGACCCGGCCGCGCGCCTGGAGGCCTGGGACCTGATCCGCGAGCTGCGCGCCGGCGGAGTGGCCATCGTCCTCACCACCCACGCGATGGACGAGGCGGAGCGGCTGGCCGATCGCGTCGCCGTGATCACTGAGGGACGGCTGCTCGCCTTCGACAGCCCCGCGGCGCTGCTCGGCGCGGCCCAGCCCGACCGGGTACGGGTCAGCACCACCGCCGCCGTCGACCCCGCGGCGCTGGCCGCGGCGCTGGGGGTGGCGGTCGAGCCGGTCGAGGGCGGGCTCGTCGTCTCCGCCGGAGCCGACGCGATTCCGGCCATCACCGCCTGGTTTGCCGACAACGGCCTGCCGCTCAGCGCGGTCTCCAGCGGAGCAGGCGGACTCGAGGAGGTCGTGCTCCGCCTCACGTCCGGAGGCCCCCGATGACCACCGCGTCGATGTCCGGCGCGAGCGCGGCGGCGCCCTGGCAGCAGCGGCTGTCCGCTCAGCTCGGCGCCGAGCTGCGCCTGCTCCTGCGCAACGGCGAGAACCTCCTGGTCACGATCGGGATCCCGGTCGGCCTTCTGGCCTTCTTCTCGACCGTTCCGGTGATCGACTTCGGCGCGCCGGCGGTCGACTTCCTGCTCCCCGGGATGCTGGTCACCGCGCTGATGGGATCGGCCATGGTGTCGCTCGGCATCTCGACCGGCTTCGAGCGCTCCTACCTGGTCCTGAAGCGGCTGGGGGCCACTCCCCTCACCCGCGTGGAGCTGGTCGCCGCGAAGATCCTGGCGGTGCTGGCGATCCAGGTGCTGCAGGTGCTGGTGCTGGTGGCGGTCGCGCTGCTGCTGGGCTGGCCCGTGGATCAGCCCGCGTCGTCCGGGCCGGCCGGGTGGCTGACCGTGATCACCGGGCTGGTGCTCGGCACCGCCGCCTACGCGGGCCTGGGGCTTGCCATGGCCGGGTCGCTGCGGGCGACCGCGACCCTGGCCCTGACCAATGCGCTGTTCATCGTCCTGCTGCTTGCAAGCGGGCTGATGTTCCCGCTCGATGCGCTGCCAGCCGGGCTTGGTTCCGTGCTGGGGCTGCTGCCATCAACGGCTCTGGCCCGGCTGCTGCGAGCGGCCCTCTCGGGCGCGACCCTGGAGGCCTCGGCGTTCGCGCTGCTGGCCGCCTGGGCGGTCGGGGCGTGCGCGCTGGCAGCCAAGACGTTCCGTTGGGAGTGAGCAGTCGACATGGAGGCGAACGTGCAGCCCGCTGGTGAGGGCGTTCCGGCTACGACGTTCTACGAGCAGGTCGGCGGCGAGGCGACCTTCCGACGGCTCGTGGCCGTCTTCTATCAGGGCGTGCGCGAGGACCCGGTGCTCCTCCCCCTCTACCCGGAGGACGACCTCGAGGGCGCGGAAGACCGTCTGGCGCTGTTCCTGATGCAGTACTGGGGCGGCCCCCGGACCTACAGCGAGACGCGCGGCCACCCGCGGCTGCGGATGCGCCACGCCCCATTCCCCATCGGGATAGCGGAGCGCGATGCCTGGCTCGCCAACATGCGCCGTGCGCTGGACGCGGTCGGGCTGGAGCCCGAGCACGCCGACGAGCTGTGGTCCTACCTCACCAGGGCGGCCGACTCGCTGCGCAACGAGCCGCCCTTCTAGCGCCCGCTCCCGCAGGAAAGGCGAGGGCCGCGCCCCTGAAAGGTGGCGCGGCCCCTGCCGTGGTTCAGGTGTCGACTAGGCGTCGGCCGGGATGCGGCAGAGCCAGCCGAGGACCGGGTCAGGCACGTACTCGATCGTCTGAGCGGCGAGCTCGGCCTGGGTGATGGTCGGGGCGATGACGTCCTCGCCGCGCTCGGCGACGCTGTAGGCGTCGTCGTCGAGGCGGAGGATGTCGATGCCGCGACCGGAGTCGGCCACGATCAGCAGACCCTTGTAGGTCATGGTCGTGTAGCTGCTTGTGCCCTGCGGGCGGAAGTAGGCGACCTGGGTCGGCTCGTAGGGGTTGCGGACGTCAAGGACGCGCGTCCCCTGGCCGTACCAGGACATGTAGACGAGGCCGTCATCCATGCGGAAGTAGTGGCCCGAGCAGTCGTTGGTGCCGGAGACGTAGCCCTCCTGCTCGAACGGGTGCCAGGACGACACGACGTTCAGGCGGAACGGGTTGTCCTGCGTGGCGCGCCACGACTCGCCGTTGTAGCTGCCGGCGAGGTCGACGATGTAGAAGCGACCGCGCTGCGCGCACGAGCCGTTGAAGTCCTCGTGCGTGGTGTAGAGCAGCTGGCCAGGCTCGAAGCCGTACTTCTCGTAGTCGGAGCCGTCCTCGGCGTACGGGACGACCGTGCGCTCGGAGTCACGCTGGTTGACCGGCTCGGCCGGGCGGTCGCCGACCGGGCGCTCGCTGTTGTGCATGACCGCGGGGCCGGTGTTGCTCCAGACCTGCGGCCCGCCGCCACCGGCGTACGGGACCGGGTCCCAGGCGCTCGCCATGCGGTTCTCCTGGCGCACCGGGTCCCAGTGCATGCCCTGGGTCCAGTAGCCGCGGACGGCGCCGCGGCCGCTCACCCACGCGATCCCCATGTTGTCGACCTGCACGTCGTGGGCGTAGTCGGTGATGCCCTGGTTGCGGCCGATGTCGATCGGGTCGGGGTAGGTGTACGGGTTCTGCGGGTCACGGATGTCCGTCACGTAGATCGGGCGCCCGCCCCAGTCCGCCGGCATGTCGGCGCGGCGCGCCGGGCCACCGGTCCACAGGAACTGGCAGTCGTTGATGCAGGTGCTGGTGTGACCGGCCGGGATCTCGTGCCACTTGACGAGCTTGAGGTCGGTCGGGTCGGCCGCGTCGATGATGTAGACGCCGCTCTTGTGGTTCGGGTTGTCCTGGTTGCCGCCGTAGGCGCGCGGGTCACGGGACAGGAACACCAGCTTGCGGTTCTGGTCCACGTTGGTGGACTCGCTCTGCCAGAAGGTGCCGGAGGTGTCGATGCCCGGCAGCCGCAGCTCCTCGCTGGTCAGGTGGTCCAGCGCCTCGGGCGACTCGGGGTTGGTCATGTCGAAGGTCCGCAGACCGAACCGACCGACCGCGATCAGGACATCACGGTCGTCGTAATAGACCATGTTGATGGACGTGATCCCGTTCAGGCCCCGGAGATTCCGGATGAACTCGATGTTCTTGGACGGACCGGTCGGGATGGTGTAGGCCCGCTCGAGCTCCTTGAAGAAGTCGGTCAGGTAGCGCAGCGCCGCCGGGTCGCCCTGGTTCGGCTTGTTCTTGCCCTCGATCACACCCACCTGCCACTCGAGCAGGTGGATGGCGCGGGCCAGGTGGCTCATGGCGGGACCGCGCTTGTTGTAGAGGGGCATCCAGGCCTCGGCCTGGTCGAGTGCGTGGTGGAGCTTGGCCGCAAGGCCGTCGTTGATGCCACCCGCCGCGATGACCTCGTCAACTTCCGCCCGGGCGGTGGCGAAGGTAACCGCCGCCGGGTCGATGGGCTCCTGCGCCGCGGCCGGCAGCGCGCCCACGGGCACGATCAGCGCGACCATCAGCACCGCGGTGAGCAAAGAACGAATGCGAAGCATCCTTCCTCCGATTTCATATGAGGGGGGCGCACGATCACAGGCGCGCCGTTACAGGGCGCGCTGACCCCCCGCATAAAGGTCAGAAACCCCAAGCGGCCGCACGCCCTGGGTGCAAGCACCCGGGCAGGTTGTACCCGACCGAAAGGGCAAGGGGAAGGATCTTTTCCTGCACAGCATGCGCAGGGATCCCCCGAGCGGGGGTGATCAGGCCAGGACCACGGCGTCCACCGCCATGGCGACGAACAGCAGCCCGAGGTAGGTGATCGAGTAGCGGAACAGGCTCATGGCGAGCTGCTCGGAGGCGCCGCGCAGCAGCCTGACGGCGTAGCCGATGAAGATCCCGCCGAAGGCGACGGCGGCGACCAGGTAGATCCAGCCCATGTCGCCGATCGGGCCGAACACCAGCGTCACGGCCACCATCATCAGCGTGTACAGGAGGATGTGGCGGGCGGTCTCGCGGTTGCCCGCAACCACGGGGAGCATCGGCACGCCGGCCCGCGCGTAGTCGTCGCGATAGCGGATCGCGAGCGCCCAGAAGTGCGGCGGCGTCCAGTAGAAGATGATGAGGAACAGGACGACCGCGGGCATCTCGACCCGCCCCGTGACCGCGGCCCAGCCGACCAGGACCGGGAAGCAGCCGGCCGCTCCGCCGATCACGATGTTCTGCGTCGACGTCCGCTTCAGGCCGATCGTGTAGACGAAGACGTAGACCAGGATCGCCGCCGTCGCCAGCAGGGCCGACAGCAGGTTGACGGTCGCGGCGAGCCAGACGAACGACGCCACCCCGAGCGCCACGCCGAAGCGCAGGGCGTTGCGCGGCGGCACCCGGTGGTTGACCAGCGGGCGCCGCTGGGTCCGCTTCATGACCTCGTCGAGGTCCTTCTCGAGGTAGCTGTTGAAGGTGTTCGCGCTGCCCGCCGACAGCGCCCCGCCGATGAGCGTGGCGATCACCAGCCATGCGCTCGGCAGCCCGCGCTGGGCGACGACCATGGTCGGCACGGTGGTGACCAGCAGCAGCTCAATGATCCGCGGCTTGGTCAGGCCGATGTAGGCGCGCAGCACCTCCCGGGCAGAGCGCTGCACGGCCGCCTCCGTGGTCTCCGTGTCGACGGTCACCCGACCACCTCGGCGCGGGCGGCCTCGACCGCCTCTGGCTGCGTGGCCGGCACGGCGGACCCGCGCCGCGCGATCAACACCGTGAACACCAGCACCGTCCACAGCCAGCTCGCGACCGCCAGGTGCGGTATCACGGTCCCTGCGGAGGTCCGCGTGACGAGGTTTCCGACGCCGAGGGCGACCTGGATTAGGACGAGCACGACGGCGGCGACCGGCAGGCGCAGCAGCCAGCGCTGGGAGGAGTCGACCTGCTCCGCGGCGGCGAGGACCCGGTGGCGGCGCACGGCCGCGACGCCGAGCGTGATCACGCCGGCGGTGAGGAGGTAGGCGAGCATCCGGTGCCCGAGGTGGAACAGCTCGCGCTCGGTGGTCACCGGCGGGAGGATCTGGCCGCCCGTCAGCGGGAAGTCGGTCCAGACCAGGCCGGCGCTGATGCCGGTCACGTGCCCGCCGACCAGGATCTGCGCGTAGCAGAGGGCGGCCACGACCGCGGCCAGACGCAGGAAGCGGCGGTCACGCACGACGCCGGTCTCGGCCGCCTGCGCTGTGCGCGGGTCGGCCTGCATGACGAGGTAGGCCAGGCAGGCCACGATCAGCATCGCCATGCCGAGGTGCGCGGTGACGAGCTCGGCCCGCAGCAGGTGCCAGACGACCAGAGCGCCGAGCAGCGCCTGGACGTTGACGGCGACCGCGGCGATCACCGTGGGGACCAGGATGCGGGGGCGCCGGTAGCGCGCCAGCGCCCACACCAGCAGCGCCGCGATCTCGAGCCCAACCACACCCGCGATGAGGCGGTGTGAGTGCTCCAGCCAGACGTTCAGCTGGAAGGCGGGGACGAAGTCTCCGGCGCTGAAGCAGCCGGGCCAGGTCGGGCAGGCGAGGCCCGAGTCGGTGGCGCGCACCGCCCCGCCGACCGCCACGAGCACAAGGCTGCTGGCGAGCGTGACCGCTGCCAGACGCTGGAAGGGCGCAAGACGAGTGCGGCTTGCTGGGGGCTCCAAGACGTCCCTCTGGCTTTCCTCGACGACGGCACGGCGCGACGCGCCCGCCGCTCTGCTGGCCGAGCCGGGCGCCCAGACAGTGTAGTGCCGCACGTCGAGGACCTAAGAACCCCCATTCCCCGCCCGTTGCGATTGCGCCAGCGGCGACGGGTGGGGCATCCTCAGCGCGCGCGGCAGCCACCCCGCGCGCCCTTTCGTCTGCTGTCCGACCGCTGTCAGCAAGGAGAACACGTGAGCTCTGTGAAAGGCCTGGACCTGGACCTGGACCAGCTCACGGTGAACACGATCCGGGCGCTCGCCATGGACGCGGTCGAGCAGGCGAGCTCCGGGCATCCGGGCACGCCGATGGGGCTGGCGCCCCTCGCGCACGTCCTGTGGTCCCGCCACATGATCCACAACCCGGCCGACCCGCGCTGGCCGAACCGTGACCGCTTCGTGCTGTCCTGCGGCCATGCGTCGATGCTGCTGTACGCGCTGTTGCACCTGACCGGCTACGACCTGTCGCTGGACGACCTGCGCAGCTTCCGCCAGCTGGGGTCCCGCACGCCGGGCCACCCGGAGAACTTCGTGACCCCCGGAGTCGAGACGACCACCGGCCCCCTGGGTCAGGGCGTCGGCAACGCCGTCGGCATGGCCCTGGCGGAGCGCATCCTGGCCGAGCGCTTCAATCGCGAGGGGCACGAGATCATCGACCACCGCACGTGGGTGATCGCCTCGGACGGCGACCTGATGGAGGGCGTGGCCGCCGAGGCCTCGAGCCTGGCGGGCCATCTGCGCCTGGGCAAGCTGGTCGTCTTCTACGACGACAACGGCATCACCATCGACGGGACCACCGAGCTGTCGTTCACCGGCGAGGACGTCGGCGCGCGGTACGAGGCCTACGGCTGGCGCGTGCTGGGCGTCCAGGACGCCAACAACCTGGAGGAGCTCGACTCGGTCGTCGCCGAGGCCGCACGCTCGGACGGGCGGCCGACGCTCGTGAAGCTGCCGAGCATCATCGGCTACCCCGCCCCCAACGCCCAGAACACCGCCGCGGCGCACGGCTCGCCGCTCGGCATCGACGAGGTGGCGGCCGCCAAGGAGGTCATGGGCTGGACCTCGGAGGCCTTCCACGTCCCGGACGAGGTCCGCACCCACGCAGACCTGCGCGAGCGCGGCGCCGCCGCTCAGCGGGAGTGGGAGCAGCGCCTGGCCGCCTACCGCGCGGCACACCCGGATCTGGCCGCCGAGCTTGAGCGCGTGCTGGAGGGGCGCCTGCCCGACGGCTGGGAGGACGCGCTCCCCAGCTACGAGACCGGCGTCAAGGAGGCCACCCGCAAGTCGTCCGGCGTTGTGATCAACGCCGTCGCCGGGAAGCTGCCCGAGCTGATCGGCGGCTCCGCAGACCTCGCCGCCTCGAACAACACGGCCATCAAGGACGGCGGCGACATCGGCCCCGGCCGCTACGACGGGCGCAACATCCACTACGGCGTCCGCGAGCACGCCATGGGGGCCGTCATGAACGGTCTCTACCTGCACGGCGGCATCCGGCCGTTCGGCGGCACGTTCCTGATCTTCAGCGACTACCTGCGCCCCTCGCTGCGCCTGGCCTGCCTCATGGGGCTGCCGATCATCTACGTCATGACCCACGACTCGATCGGGCTGGGCGAGGACGGGCCGACCCACCAGCCGGTCGAGCACCTGGCGGCGCTGCGCGCGATCCCAAACCTGCACGTGATGCGGCCCGCGGACGCGCGCGAGACGGTCGGCGCGTGGGCGCACGCGCTGCGGCGCACGGACGGGCCCACCCTGCTCGCCCTCACCCGCCAGGGCCTGCCGGTCCTCGAGGGCACGGCGCCCGAGGCCGTCGCAGCCGGCGCCTACGCGGTCGTCCAGGAGGACGCACCGGACGTGGTGCTGGTCGCCACGGGCAGCGAGGTGTCGCTTGCGGTAGCAGCTTCCGAGGTGCTGGCCGATCGAGAGGTGCGCGCCCGGGTCGTGTCTATGCCGTGCTGGGAGCTGTTCGAGCAGCGGCCCGAGGCCGAGCAGGAGGCGCTCCTGCCGCCAGACGTGCCAACCCTGTCCGTGGAGGCGGCCACGAGCTTCGGCTGGACGCGCTGGGCCGACGCGCACGTGAGCCTCGACCGCTTCGGGGTGTCGGCCCCGGCCGAGGACGCCTTCGCCCACTTCGGCTTCACGCCCGAGGCCGTCGCGGACGCTGCGCAGGCGCTGCTCTGACTACGCACGCGCAGCCTCGCGCGGGCGCGCCCCCGCAGGTCGCGACCAAGTAGTGTGGGCGGTGCCCCGATCTTGTGGGCACGCGCCCCATTCGACGCCGCGCAGGAGCATCCGATGTCGAACCCGATCCACCAGCTTCACCAGCTCGGCCAGGCCGTGTGGCTGGACTCGATCCGCCGCTCCTACCTCGAGCCGGGTGGCTACCTTCCGCGCCTCATCGCCGCCGGGGAGATCGACGGCCTGACCAGCAACCCCTCGATCTTCGAGGTGGCGCTGGCCCAGGACTCCGCCTACGGCCCCCAGCTTGCCGAGCTGCGCGGCGCCGACCCGCGCGATGCCCTGTGGTCTCTGATGAAGGCCGACGTCCGGGCGGCCTGTGACCTCTTCCTGCCGCTGTACCAGGAGTCGGATGGCCGCCGCGGCTTCGTGTCGATCGAGGTCGACCCTGCGAAGGCCTTCGACGCCGAGGCGACGGTCGCCGAGGCGCTGGCGATCGCAGGGGAGCTGGACCGCCCCAACCTGATGGTGAAGGTGCCGGGGACCGAGCCCGGGCTCGAGGCCATCCCGCAGCTGCTCGCCGAGGGCATCAACGTCAACGTGACGCTGCTGTTCAGCGTGGCGCGCTACGAGGCGGTGGCCCGCGCCTACATCGAGGGGCTGCGCCGCCGCGCCGAGGTCGTCGACCACCTTCGGGACGTCACCAGCGTCGCGTCGTTCTTCGTCAGCCGTGTCGACTCCAAGGTCGACGCGCTGCTCGGCGAGGGCAGCCCGCACCTGGCCACGGCCGGGATCGCGAACGCCCGCGTCGCCTACGGCGCCTTCAACCGCATCTTCGCCGCACCGGATTTCGCCGAGCTCGCCGGGCTGGGCGCTCGTCGCCAGCGGCCGCTGTGGGCCTCGACCTCCACCAAGAACCCCGCCTACTCCGACGTCCTGTACGTCGAGGAGCTCGCCGGACCCCACACGGTCAACACGATGCCCGAGGCCACCCTGGACGCCACCCGCGACCACGCCCGCATCGAGGACCGCCTGACCGGCACCGCGGACGAGGCCGCCCGCCAGCTCCAGCGCCTGGCCGAGGAGGGCGTCGACCTCGACCAGATCACCAAGGAGCTCGAGAGCGAGGGCGTGGACAAGTTCATCGCCTCGTTCGAGGCGGCGGTTCAGACGGTCGCCTCGCACATCGCCGACTGACCCGGATCGCTAGGAGCCCCAGCGGTCCCGGTGCACCACCTCATCGAGGGGGCGCCGGCCGCGCGCGAGCGACCCGGAGCGCCGATCCGGCGCCGGGTGGCCGATGGTCACCAGGCCGAGCGGCTCGACGTGGGCGGGGATGCCCAGCAGGTCGCGCAGACGCGCTGAGTCCGTCGCCAGGAAGCCGGCGGCCAGGCCTTCGTCGACCGCGGCCAGCAGCAGGAGCATCAGGGCCGCTCCCCCGTCGACCCACCAGAACGGCACGTCCCACCGCGATGGCGGAACCGAGGCGGCCTTGTCCTGCTCGGCGTAGCGCGCCTCGTACGCGGAAGGGTCGGTGCAGGGGATCACATGCACCGGTGCCGAGGAGATCCACGGGTTGAAGCCGCGCGCGAGGTACTCCTCCTCCCCGCAGGCGGCGGCGATGGCGCGGCGAGTGCCGGGGTCGGTCACGACCACGAACGACTGCCCCTGGGTGAAGCCCGCGCTCGGACCGCGTCGCGCGGCGTCAAGGATGCGCTCCAGCGCTTCCTCGTCGACGGGCTCGCCGGTGTAGGCGCGCACCATCCGGCGGGCGCGCAGCAGACGCGAGAAGTCCACGCCCTAGCCGCTGCCGGACTGCTTGGGGTCGCGCACCCGGGCCGCGCGGCTCGCCTTGACCGCGTAGCCGATGCTGGCGAGCAGACCGCCCCAGATGATCACCATCGCGACGATCATCATGAGCAGCGCGCTGGTGGTCATCGGCTCCTCTCCCCTGCCCCCGTCGGGCTCCCGTGATCGACTATGGGCGACTCGCGCACCCCGGAAGGCCAGCGCGTCAGGCTGACCAGGATCCCGATGACCACCGCGGCGACGGCCGCGGCCACCCCCGTGGCCAGGAGGAAGCCGCCGGGATATGACTCGCCGGCGGGGTAGCCCTCGCGGAAGGTCGTGAGCAGCTTGTCGATGACCACGCCACCGAGCAGCACCGGTGTGATCCCGGCCAGGCAGACCTTCCACCACGCCCCCAGGCGGACGTCGGAGATCGCGTTGGCGTGCGCCTGAAGGACGCCGAGCCGGCGCAGGACCCAGGCGACGAAGATGATCTGGACCAGCCCGACGACCGCGATCCCGAAGTTGTTGATGAAGAAGTCGACGGCGTCGAGGACGTAGAGCCCGCCCTCGGTCGCGTACAGCAGCGAGATCAGCGCCGCTCCACCACCGCCGATCAGGACGGCGCTGCGGCGGCTCATGCCGAACTTCTCCTGCGCGCCCGCCACGAAGGTCTGCACGATCGACAGCAGCGACGTGAAGCCGGCGAGCACCAGCGAGGCGAAGAACAGGAACCCGAACAGCCCCCGCAGCGCCGGCAGGGTGTTGATGATCTGCGGGAACACCACGAAGGCGAGCCCGACGCCCTCGGTCGCGACCTCGCCGATCGGCACGCCCTGGGTGCTCGCCATGAACCCGATCGCGGAGAACACGCCGATGCCGGCGAGCAGCTCGAAAGAGGAGTTGCCGAAGCCCGCGATCAGCGCGGAGTTGGTCAGGTCCGCGTCCCTCGGCAGGTACGAGGAGTAGGTGACCATGATCGCGAAGCCGATGGACAGCGAGAAGAAGATCTGGCCGTAGGCGTCCACCCACACGCCCGAGTCCGTGATCGCCGACCAGTCGGGGGTGAACAGGGCGGCCAGACCCTCGGAGGCGCCCGGCAGCGTGATCGCGCGCACGACCAGCACCATGAAGGCGCCGACCAGCAGCGGGATGAAGACCTTGTTGGCACGCTCGATGCCCTTCTTCACCCCACCGACGAGAACCACGAGCGTGACGAGCCAGACGGCCACCAGCGGCACCGCGACGCCGGGCACCAGGCCGCCGATCTCGCCAGGGGCGTCGGTCAGCTTGAGGAAGTCAGCGAACAGGAACCCGTTCGGGTCGTCCCCCCAGCTCTGCCGCACCGAGAAGACGGTGTAGGCGATCGCCCAGGCGACCACCACCGAGTAGTAGGAGGAGATCACGAAGCTGACGGCCACCTGCCACCAGCCGATCGCCTCCATGCGGGGATGCAGCTTGGCGAAGGACAGCGGTGCCGAGCCGCGATGGCGGTGGCCGATCGAGTACTCCATCACCAGCAGCGGGATGCCCGCCGTCAGGAGCGCGAACAGGTACGGGATCATGAACGCGCCGCCGCCGTTGTCGTAGGCGACGTAGGGGAAGCGCCAGATGTTGCCGAGGCCGATGGCGGACCCGACCGCCGCCAGGATGAAGCCCGCGCGTGTTCCCCACTCCTCGCGCTCCATCGCGACCTCCAGACTCCCAGGTGTCCTAGGGCTCGGGTGCCTCCGCGGCTACGGGTCCTGCGATGGGCGGCAGCGTAGCGTGCAGACGCCCGGCGCGGCGCTCACGCGGAAGCTCGACGGCCCGCAGGACCCGGACCTCCTCGCCCGCTGGCACCTGCAGCGCCTCGGCCACCCCGCACCAGGCGAGCGCTCCGGTCCCCGTCTGAAGCCCCTTGCCGCCGCGCCCCTTGACCGGGTACTCGGACAGGGCCGTGCGCTTGGCGGCGCCATCGGCCGACAGCGTCAGCACGTCCGCCTCGGCGTCGGCGGCCACGACGCTGAGGGCCACGACCCGCGCGCCGTCGGGCACCTGGATACCCGCCACGCCGGCCGCCCCGCGCCCCATGGGCCGCACCTCCGAGGCCGCGAAGCGCGTGATCAGCCCTCCGTCGTGCGCCAGCAGCAGATGGTCGTCGGGTCCGCACGCGGCGACGGCCACGATCTCATCGTCGTCGCGGACGCCGGCCGCGATCATCGAGCGCGTGCGGCCCTCGTACTCGGCCCGCTCGGTGCGCTTGACCAGCCCACGCGCCGAGGCGGTCACCACCGTCTCGGCCGAGCCCAGCACGACCGCGCCCACGACCGGCACGGCCGGCCCCTCGCCGAGGAGCTGGGCGATGGTCGTGCCGCGCTGGCGCATGGTCGTCACGGGCACGTCGGCGAGCGCGATCCGGTAGCCGCCGCCCTCGGCGTCGATCACGAGGATCGTGTCCTCGGTCGTCGCTCTCAGGAGTGCCACCACGGGGTCACGCGGCTGGGGGTGCGGGGCCGGGATGCGCCGAGCCGGCACCGACCGCACGTAGCCGCCGGCGCTCACGTAGACGAGCACCCCCTGGGCCTCGAGCACCGGGGCGGGGGCGTCCGCCAGGATCGCGTCCTCCTGCGGCTGGCCCTGGCCGGTGATCCGGCTGCGCCGCGGGTTGCCGTGGCGCTCCTTCAAGGCCCGCAGCTCGTCGGCGAGCAGCTGGTCAAGCTGCGCCGGGTCGGCCAGGATCGCCTCGAGCTCGGCGATGCGCGCCAGCAGCTCGCGGTGCTCGGCGGCGATGCGCTCGCGCTCGAGTCGCGCCAGCCGGCGCAGCTGCATGTCGAGGATCGCGGTCGCCTGGATCTCGGTCAGGTCGTAGCGCTCCATGAGCTGGGTGCGGGCCTCGTCGGCGCTGTCCGCCGCCCGGATCAGCGCGATGACCTCGTCGAGGTGGTCGAGCGCGACCAGCAGCCCCTCCAGCACGTGCGCCCGCGCAGCCGCCTTGTCGCGACGGTAGGTCGTCCGGCGGGTGAGGACCGTGCGCTGGTGCTTCAGGTACTGGCTGAGGGCCTCGACCAGGCCGATCGTGCGCGGCTGCGGCGCACCGCCAGCGGCGTCCGGCACCAGGGCGACGAAGTTGACGTTGAAGTTGGTCCGCAGATCCGTCAGCCGGTACAGCTTGGCGAGCACCTTGGCCGGGTCCTCACCGCGCTTGAGCTCGATCACGACGCGCATGCCGTCGCGCGAGGACTCGTCGCGCAGGTCGCGGATCTCGTCCAGCTTCTTGGCGCGGACGAGCTCGGCGGTCTTCTCCAGCAGGGCGGCCTTGTTGACCTGGTACGGGATCTCCGTGACGACGATGCGCGGCAGCCCGCCCGAGCGCGTCTCGGTGGCCGCGACCGCCTCCATCGTGATCGCGCCGCGCCCGGTGAGGTAGGCGTCGCGGATCCCGGGCGTGTCGACGATGCGCGCCCCCGTGGGGAAGTCGGGCGCCGGCAGGTGGCGCATCAGGTCGTCCACCGTCGCGTCGGGGTGGGCGATGAGGTGCAGGCAGGCGTTGATGGTCTCGCCGAGGTTGTGCGGCGGGATGTTCGTGGCCATCCCGACGGCGATGCCGCTGGCGCCGTTGACCAGCAGGTTCGGGAAGCGGGACGGGAGGACTACCGGCTCGGACTCGTAGCCGTCGTAGTTCGGGACGAAGTCAACGGTGTCTTCGTCGATCCCGTCGAGCAGCTCCATGGCGATGCGGGACAGCCGCGCCTCGGTGTAGCGCATCGCCGCGGCGGCGTCGCCGTCCACCGACCCGAAGTTTCCGTGACCGTCCACGAGCGGCTCGCGCGTGGAGAAGTCCTGCGCCATGCGCACGAGCGCCTCGTAGATCGAGGAGTCGCCGTGCGGGTGGTACTTCTTCATCACGTCGCCCACGGCCGAGGCGCACTTGCGGTAGGGCCGCTCCGGGCGCAGGCCCGCCTCCCACATCGCGTAGAGGATGCGTCGCTGCACCGGCTTGAGCCCGTCGCGGACGTCGGGCAGGGCGCGCCCGACGATCACGGACATGGAGTAGTCGAGGAACGACCGCTCCATGCGCTCGGCGATGTCGATCTCCTCGACGCGGCCTCCGCCGACGCCGGACAGCAGGTTGGGCTGGCTCACTGATGGACCTCGAAGAGTGTTGATCGCGACATAGAGGATGCCCGACGGAGACGACTCCGCCGGGCATCCGAAACCGTGCTGTGGGCCGAGGCCGCAGAGGCCACGACCGGGGTTACACCAGGCTCGCGTCCAGGGTGAGCTCGGTGTTGCCGGCCATGAGCTTGCTCACCGGGCAGCCGTCCTTCGCGCCCTCGGCCGCCTTGAGGAAGTCCTCCTCGGAGATGCCGGGGACGTTGCCGCGCACGGTCAGCGCCACCTTGGAGATGTGAGCGCCGCCTTCGAGCGAGAACGTCACGACCGCCGAGGTCTCCAGGCTCTCCGGCGGCGTCCCCGCCTTGGCGAGCGCCCCCGACAGGGCCATCGAGTAGCAGGCGCTGTGCGCGGCCGCGATCAGCTCCTCCGGGCTGGTCTTGCCGCCCGGCTCCTCGGAGCGGCTGGGCCAGGAGACGTCGACGGGGCCTACGGCACCGGACGAGTCGAAGGTGGTGCTGCCGCTGCCGTCCAGGAGGGCTCCCCTCCAGGTCGTGGTCGCCTTGCGATCGGTCATGTTGCTCTCCCTGCGTCGGCGTTGAGGTTGGGGCTCAGACCCTAGCGCGTCCGCCGCCCGGCGCCCTTCGGCGCCCGGCGGACGCGGTGCCCCGCTGGCCCCTCTCAGCTCGATGTTGTTCTTGGCGGACATGTACGCCAAGAACAACATCGAAGCTCCTGATACGTTGCCCGGCCTGTGGGAAAGGCTCGCTTCGACATCTACGGGCGCTACCAGCTCCAGGTCGAGCGCCGCGACGGGCGCTGGGTCGCCTACATCGTCGGCGAAGGCAAGCTCCGCGTGCACCCCAGCTTGCACATCCCACCCGAGGTCGCCGAGGACGATCTGCCGGCCTACCTCGACGACCTGCTCCACGAGGAGGGCGGCGGCGGCAGAACCATCCGACGCCTGGGCTCGGGCGGTTAGGCGTCGATGTTCTCCGCGTAGCGGGCGTTGGCCTCGATCCACTCCCGCCGGTCGGATGCGGACTCGCCCATCAGCAGGGTGAAGATCCGGTCGGCGCGCTCGGCGTCCTCAACCGTGACGCGCAGGAGCGTGCGCCGGGCGGGGTCCATCGTCGTGTCCCACAGCTGCTGCGGGTCCATCTCGCCGAGCCCCTTGAAGCGGGCGATGTCAGCCGCGCCCTTGAACTCGCTGCGCAGCAGGCGGTCGCGCTCGCGGTCGTTCATGGCGTAGGCGGTCTTGGTGCCCTTGCGGAGCTGGTACAGCGGCGGCTGGGCCACGTACAGGTGCCCGCCGTCGACCAGCTTCGGCATCATCCGATAGAAGAACGTGAGCAGCAGGGTCGTGATGTGACCGCCGTCCACGTCGGCGTCGGACAGGATCACGACCGTGTGGTAGCGCAGCTTGGCGTAGTCGAACTCGTCGCCGATCCCGGTGCCGATCGCCTTGATCAGGTTCTGGATCTCGGAGTTGGCGAGGACGCGCCGCAGCTGCGCCTTCTCGACGTTCAGCACCTTGCCGCGCAGTGGGAGGATCGCCTGGGTGTGGCGATCGCGGGCCATCTTGGACGAGCCACCGGCCGAGTCGCCCTCGACGATGTAGAGCTCGCACTCCTCCGGGTTGCGGCTGGAGCAGTCGCTGAGCTTGCCCGGCAGGCCGGCCGAGGTGGAGTCGAGGATGCCCTTGCGCCGGGTGAGGTCACGCGCCTGACGGGCCGCCTCGTGGGCCCGCGCGGAGACCTGGGCCTTCTTGATGATCTTGCGCCCGAGGGTCGGGTTGGCGTCCAGCCACTCGACGAAGCCCTCGTTCACCGCGCGCTCGACGAAGCCGCGCATGACCGCGCTGCCGAGCTTGCCCTTGGTCTGCCCCTCGAACTGGGGGTCGGGCATCTTGACGCTGATGATCGCGACCATGCCCTCGCGCACCGCGTCGCCGGTCAGGCGCGGGTCACTCTTGCGGAACGCGTTGTTGGCCTCGCCCCAGCGGTTGAGCGTCCCCGTGACGGCCTTGCGGAAGCCCTCCTCGTGCGTGCCGCCGTCGCTGGTGCGGATGATGTTGACGTAGCTGCGGGTGCGCTCGTCGAAGCCGATGGCCTGCCAGTTGACCGCGATGTCGCAGGCCAGCGCCTTGCCGTCGACGGTCTCCTCGCGCGAGATCGTGACCGGCTTGGACAGGACCGGCTCGTCGCCGGCGAGCAGGTCGGCGACGAAGTCGGCCAGCCCGCGGCGGAACTGGAACGTCTCCGTGCGCTGGCGGCCCGGTCGCTCGTCGAACAGGTCGAAGCGCAGGCCCTCGTTCAGCAGCGCCGTCTCACGCAGGCGCGTCGCGACGGTGTCGTAGTCCAGCTCGAGCGAGTCGAAGATCTCGGGGTCCGGCCAGAAGCGCACCGTGGTGCCGGTGCGCTTGGTCTTACCGACCTTCTCCAGCGCCTTGGTGCGCTTGCCGCGCTTGAACTGGATGCGGTGGCGGTAGCCGTCGCGGTTGACCTCGACCTCGGTCCGCTCGGACAGCGCGTTGACGACGGAGACGCCGACGCCGTGCAGAC